>JBGVJN010000078.1:0-13290 GCA_045129455.1 Faecousia sp.
TCTTCTGTTTACCCTGTTTACGGACAATCACGATAACGGCTGGCTTTTGGAGCGCCTGGGAAATCGTGAGCTGCGGTATGAATCTGCCACCTGCATTGCGGCGATGGTATACCTTCTGCGAGGCGTGTGCGTCATCTACCAGGGCCAGGAACTGGGTATGATGAACCCCCACTACGATTCCATCGAAGACTTCCGGGATGTGGAGACTATCAACCTCTACGCTGAGCTTTGCGAGAAGATGAGCCCCGAGGAGGCTCTGGAGAAGATCAATTTCGGCAGTCGTGACAATCAGCGCCGGCCCTTCTGCTGGAGCAGCGCTCCCAACGCGGGATTCAGCTCCTGCGAGCCCTGGACGCCGGTCCACAGCGATTATCTTACCGTCAACGCGGAAACGGATATGGCGGCAGAAAAGAGTGTCTGGCGCTTCTATAGGGATCTGCTCCACCTTCGCACGGCGGAGGAAGCGCTGGCAGTGGGTGAATTTGTACCTGTGGCAGCGGAGGATGCCTCCTACTGCGCCTTCCGGCGTGTGGCAGGGGACAGCACCATCCTTGTGGTATGTAACTTTGAAAAGGAGCAAACCCTTTCTGTGGAAGGCGCGGAAGGCGAAGTGCTGCTTTCCAACTACGGCCTTGCCGAAAAGCACGATGGACACTATCTGCCCTACGAAGTGGCGGTATTCCGTGTATAACGAACAGACCCGCACCGGTTTTCGGTGCGGGTCATCTTTATTCCATGCTGGTGCGGTATTGACTGGGCCGCTTTCCTGTCACCTCCAGATAGACTCTGTTGAAGCTGCGAAGACTTTGGAAGCCGCTGCGCATGGCAATTTCTGAAGTGGGAAGCTCTGTGTGCTGCAGCAGACCGGTGGCTTCTGTGACACGATACAAATTGACATATTGGGAAAAGTGCATAGGAACCAGTTTGTGGAAACACCGGGAAAGGTAGTGCTCCTCATAGCCCAGGTGTGCTGCTGCGGTCTTTAAGGAGATCGGTTCAAGATAATTATCGGAAACGTACTGGATCAGCCGATCGGCCAGATCCTGGTTCTTTCGCCCTATATCAAAAAACTCTACACTGGCCAGATAGTCGGAGGCGATGCCGTAAAGGATGGATTTTAGAAGAAACAGATCCGGCTGTCCACAGAGATTGTCCACAGTGTCGCAAAATAGGGTGCGGATTGGCTCTTTACACCGAAAAATAGTTGAGTTCGGTTGTTTTCCCCGAATTTTACGGAAAAACGACGGTACAAAATCTTCGGAAAAAATGCATACATCCACGCTGGAGGTATCTTCCGTGGAAAAGGCATGGACCGTATTTGACAGGAGCAGCGCGAAATCCCCGGGCATAGCCCGATGGATCTGGCCACCCCATTGGATATCCAGGCATCCGCTGCGCACAAAGACCAGCTCCGGGTGTCGGTGCATATGGATGGGAAATTCGAAATCCTCATAACGGATGTGTTCAAAGAATTCCAGACCTACGGAATTGTCCTTTTGGTATTGCATAACAACACTCCTTGGGAAGATAACTTTTGGCTATAATTATACAAGTTTTTTCTTGTGCTGTCAATCTTTAGACCTTATAATAAAATCAAAGAATGCAAGGAGAATTGCCTATGAAGACGGTACATCTGATCTATCCCAGGACTATCGGCACCATCGCACCGGAGATCTACGGTCACTTTTCTGAGCATATCGGCGGTGTGTTCTATGACGGACTTTGGGTGGGGCGTGATTCTGCTATCCCTAATATTCGGGGGTTTCGTGCGGACCTGGTCGAAAAGCTGCGTGTGCTGCGCCCTCCGGTACTGCGCTGGCCCGGCGGTTGCTTCGCAGAGACCTATAACTGGCGGGACGGTATCGGCGAAGACCGGCCTGTGCGCCGTAACTGGTGGACCCGGCTGGACGGTCGCATGGAATCCAATGCGGTGGGTACCCATGAGTTTATGGACCTTTGCGAGCTGATCGGTGCCAAGGCCTATTTTGCCGCTAATCTTACCGGCATGACTCCCATGGACATCCGGGATTGGATGGATTATTGCCTGTCTCCCCGGGGAAGCACCACCCTGGCGCTGGAACGGGAAAAGAACGGTCATCCCGAACCCTTTGACATTCCCTTCTGGGGCGTAGGCAATGAGAACTGGGGCGGCGGCGGAAATATGCGCCCGGAATACTATGCCGATGAATTCCGCAGATACGCCACGCTGATGCGCAATATCCGGGAGGATGCGCAGTTTTATGCCTGCGGCACGGATGGTATGGACTATAGCTGGACTCACGGCGTGATGCGCAATCTTTCCACCACCCGGTGCAAAGCGGATGGCTTTGCCATGCATTACTATTGCGGCACAGCAGGCGAAGCGGCGGAATTCACCCCGGAGCAGTGGGATCAGCAGTTGTGTCAGGCGCAGAAAATGGAGGATATCATCCTTCGAAACTGGGCGATCATCAGCGCCTACGGCATGGAGAAGACCTGTCCGCTGATCGTGGATGAATGGGGTTGCTGGCACAAGGACGGCTCCGGCCCCAGCAAGGGCTACAATCTGTTTGAACAGCAAAGTACCATGCGCGATGCCATGGTGGCAGCGCTGACACTGAATATTTTCAACCGACATTGCGACAAAGTGCGCATGGCCAATGTGGCGCAGCTGGTCAATAATCTGCACTGCCTGTTCCTGGCAGGGGGCGAAAACTGCATCACTACGCCTACGTACCATGTCTTCGACCTCTACAAGGATCACCAGGGGGCGCGGAGCATAGAGACTCTGGTGACGGAGAATGAAAGCTTCCCAGACAGCTTGAGTGTCTCTGCATCCGTAAAGGACGGCAGAACGCTGATCACTGTCGGCAATCTTTCCTGCTCTGCTGATTCGGTGTTTACGCTGAAGGCAACAGGCCTGACTTTACCGGAAACTGCTGAAGGAAGGCTTCTGTGCAGCGCCGATATTCGGGATCACAATACTTTTGAAACGCCGGAGAAGGTCAAGCCGGTGCGCCTTACACTGGATCTGAACAAACCGATCACCATACCCAAGGCAGGCATTCTTGCCATCGCCTTTTGACAGGAGGATACATTATGGATAAGACCTTATATCAACTGATCGTCAATAAAGAGCATCACGCTTACCGTACCGGCGTATGCCGTGCCCTGGCACCGGAATTTTCCGCGGAAGGCCTGGATCCCAAAGAGCGTATGACCCGCCGCTTTGAGATCCTCACTGCTTTGGAGCAGCCTGTGATCCTGCCTGGAGAGCAGATCTGCTTCCTGCGCACCGTGGCAAAGATCCCCGATTGCTTTACGGAGGAGGAGTGGGCAGATATTAGGCAGAAGTATTTCATCCATGAGCTGGGCTATATGTCCAATATTTCCGTGGATTTTGCCACTGCCATCGAAAAAGGTCTGCTGGCTCTGAGGGAAACGGCAGACTGCTACGGAAAGCGCTCCATCGATGCTGTTATCTCTCTGTCCGAACGCTACCTTGCCAAGGCAAAGGAAGAGGGCAGGGAGGACATCGCCGCAGTACTGACCCAGGTGCCCCGTTACGGCGCGCGGAATTTCCGGGAAGCGCTGCAGATGTTCCGCATCCTTCACTATGCCATGTGGCTGGAGGGTAACTACCATAATACCGTAGGCCGCTTTGACCTGTATATGTATCCCTATTTTAAGAAGGATATGGATGCGGGTATCTATACCAGAGAATCCGCCCAGGAATTGCTGGACGATTTCTTCCTTAGCTTCAATAAGGACAGCGACTTGTATGTGGGCGTGCAGCAGGGTGACAACGGACAGAGCATGGTGCTGGGCGGTATGGATGCCGATGGCAATGAGGTATTCAACCTGCTCTCGGAAATGTGCCTGGAAGCCAGCGGCAACCTGCTGATGATCGACCCCAAGATCAATTTGCGTGTAAGTAAGGCAACGCCCATTCGCGTATTTGAGCTGGGCAGCAAGCTGACCAAGGCAGGTCTTGGCTTCCCCCAGTATTCCAACGATGATCTGGTGATCCCTGCGCTGATCGACATGGGATATGAGGAAAAGGATGCCCGCAATTATGTGGTGGCGGCCTGCTGGGAATTCATCATCCCCGGGGTGGGTGCGGATGTCGCCAACATTGGCGCTTTGTCTTTCCCTAAGGTGGTGGATACCTGTCTGCACAGGGATCTTCCGGGGTGCGGAAGCTTCGATGATTTCATGGAGTGCGTCCGTAGGGAGATCCGCAGCACCTGCGACTCCATCTGCGGCGGCATTGGTGATCTGTGGTTCGTACCCTCGCCGTTTGCCCATGTGATGATGGCTTCGGGGATCTACGAGGGCGGCAAATACAACAACTTCGGTATCCACGGTACCGGCGTCGCTACCGCAGCCGACTCTCTTACGGCCATCAAGCTGTATGTTTTTGGCGATAAGTCCATCTCTGCCAAGGAAATGATCGAGGCGGTGGATTCTGATTTCGCGCTGCATAGCCACCTGCTTCCCAAGCTGCGTTATGAGACTCCCAAGATGGGCATGAATGAAGACACCCCGGATCTGCTGGCAAGAGACCTGCTGGAGAGCTTTGCGGATGCGCTGGAAGGCCGACGCAACTGCCGTGGCGGCATCTACCGTGCCGGTACCGGCTCTGCCATGTACTACCTGTGGCATGCGGATGAAATCTGCGCTTCTCCCGACGGCCGACGCAAGGGTGAGGCTTTCGGCACCAACTATTCTCCCAGCCTGTTTGCCCGGATCGGCGGCCCTGTCTCTGTGATCCGTTCCTTCTCCAAGCAGAATTTCCACAGGGCCATGAACGGCGGCCCGCTGACATTGGAGTTTGCGGCATCTATGTTTGCTGACGAGGAAAGTGTGGAGAAGATCGCCCGGTTTGTAAAGGCCTATATCGATATGGGCGGCCATCAGCTGCAGCTGAACGCGGTCAATACGGAAAAGCTGCTGGATGCCAAGGCACATCCTGAGAAGCACCGTCAGCTGGTGGTGCGTATCTGGGGTTGGAGCGCCTATTTCGTGGAACTGGATGAGCAGTATCAGAATCATGTGCTCAGCCGCCAGCAGTACAGCGTATGACAGAAGCAACGATTTTTGACATCAAGGAATTCTCCATCCACGACGGTCCTGGTGCCCGGATCACAGTATTTCTGAAGGGCTGCCCCCTGCGGTGTCAATGGTGTCACAACCCGGAAGGGTTGTCGCCGCAGCCGCAGCTAATGCACAAGAAGAACCTGTGTACTCAGTGCGGCAGCTGTCTTAGAGGTTGTGAGCATGCAGAATGTAAGCCGTTTGATCGCTGCATCCATGCCTGCCCCAATGGCTGCCTCAGCGTTGCGGGTAAACGGATGACAGCGCAGGAACTGGCACAGAAGCTGCGGAAAAATGCAGACTTCTTCCAAATGACCGGCGGCGGTATCACTGTTTCCGGCGGCGAGCCGATGATGCAGCCAGAGTTTGTGATGGAGCTTACGAGGTTGCTTCCGGATATCCATAAGGCCATCCAGACCAGCGGCTACGCACGGCCGGAGGTCTACCGGAAGGTCATTGCGGGATTTGACTATGTGATGCAGGATATCAAGCTGGTGGATCCGGATGCTCACAAAAAGTATACCGGTGTCAGCAATGAATGGATCCTGGAGAACATCCGCTGGCTGAAGGAAAGCGGTAAGGAGTACCTATTCCGGGTGCCTATGATCCCCGGGATCACGGATACGGAAGAGAACCTGGCTGCCATCCGTGCGCTGACGGCAGGCTGCCCCGTGGAGTATTTGAAGTATAACACTTTGGCGGGTGCCAAGTATGAGATGCTGGGGATGGAATACCCACTTGCGGACAAGTAAACGCAGAGCGCGCACTGGATGTGTGCGCTCTGTTTTTTGGGGCTAGTCAAATCTTGACGAATCTGCTATAATGATTCTTAAGAATTTCTTAACTTACAAAACGCAGGAGGAAGATCGGAATGGCGAATGGCTATATTCGTCCCCGCAGGGGATTTTATATACTTGCCCAGGCGGTTTGCGCCATCGTATCCGCCGTGATCTTTCAGCGAAAGATCCTGCGCAACGAGCTGGAGGGTGTCAAAGGCCCCTATGTGCTGATCGCCAATCACGAATCCGCATTGGATTTCATCAATCTGATCAGCGCTGTGCGCAGACCCATGTCCTTTGTGATCAGCTATTCTTTCTATAACACCCTGCCCATCAAGATCTTCCTTGAGAAGCTGGGCATGATCCCCAAGCAGCAGTTCCAGACCACGGCCAATGACCTGAAGCGCATGAAGGCGGTGGTGGATGCCGGTGAACCGGTGGCTATTTACCCGGCTGGTTTGATGTGTGAGGATGGCCTGTCCACCCCGATCCCTTCCGCTACCTTCAAGTTTTTGAAGTGGATGGATGTGGATGTATATGTGGCCAAATCTGTAGGTACTTATTTCGTAAAGCCCAAGTGGGGCAAGGGCCTGCGTCCCGGCCGGACTTACCTGGACATTTACCGGTTGTTTACCAAAGAGGATCTGCATGCGCTGACCATCGATCAGATCAAGTCCATAACTACGGCGGAGCTGGAATTTGATGCCTACCGTGAGCAGGAAAGGGCGATGGCAAGATATCTGGGCGGCAGTAATATTGCGGGTCTGGAGAATGTCCTGTACCGCTGCCCTGATTGCGGTGAGGAATTTACCATCGTGCTGAAGGATCCGCATACCCTTAGCTGCAGCCATTGCGGCTATGAAGCGGTGGCGGACCGCTACGGCTTCTTCCATTGTGATGGCGCGAAAAATACCATGCGTTATGTATCCGATTGGAGCCGCTGGATCCTTGAGCAGGAACGCAGAAAGCAGGCTGCGGGACTGCAGATGCCTGTTTCCTGCGGCACGGCGATCCATATGATCGATTTTGAAAAGAATGCCTTCCGGGAGGTGGGCCGTGGGACACTGACGGTATCGACCGATGGTCTGTGCCTGGAAGGCACCATCGGCGACGAGCCTGTCACGATCCGTATCCCGGCGGACAGTGTGCCGACGCTGCCTTTCAGTCCTGGAAAGTATCTGGAACTGCAGCGGGGGAAGGATATTTACCGCTGCTGCCTGGACGATGGGAAGCTCGTGATGAAGTATATCAATCTGGTGAAGCTGAACTATCAACGCTGCCATGAGGCTATCTGTACATAATCCGCAAATATAGGGATAATAACGGCGAATGCCCCCGAAAGGGGGCATTTTTCGTAGTTTTGGCTTTGACATGGGTCAGCGGCGGGAGTATAATCAAACTACCCAAGAGCGCATCGCGCGAATAAGGAGGATATGAGCAATGAAGAAGATTTATGCAGAAGGTCACAGAGGCTACGCTGCCAGGTATCCGGAAAATACCATGATCTCTTTCAAGGCAGCTCTGGAGCTGGGCGTGGATGCCATCGAGTTTGATGTATGGCTTACTGTGGATAAGGTGCCTGTGCTGATCCATGACGGCAACTGCCTGCGTACCTGCGGCAAGGATGTCCATGTCCGGGATCTGACGCTGGCGCAGGTGAAGGAGCTGGAGGCTGCCTACACCCAGAAATTCGGTGACACCTATGTGGGCCAGGGCGTGCAGATCCCCACGCTGGAGGAACTGCTGATCCTTTGTAAGGAAAAGTATCCCAACATTAAGCTGGGCGTGGAGATCAAGGAATATACCGAGGAGAATGTGGATCTGACCGTGGCGCTGCTGAAGAAATACGGCTTCTTCGACACCTGCTATTTCTATGCCTTTAACGGCCGGATCATCAAGTATCTGGATGAGAAGTACGATGGCCGCACCATGGGCTACCCCGACTTCCAGATGGGTGAGTTTACCCCTGATATCTATGGCAACTACAAGGAGATCGGCCTGGGGCTGAATATCGTCCGCTCCGAAGTGCTGCCCATTTTCATGGCCAAGGGTCTGCCGGTACATATGTTCTGCGCGGACAACGAGGCGGATGTAAAGATGTGCATCGAAAAGGGCGCGGATCTGATCACTGCCAACGATCCCGTGCCGCTGCTGACGGTGCTGGGCCGCCTGTAAAGTTATAAAAAAAGTCACCTGCCGCAGCAGGTGACTTTTTTGTTGTGGGATCAGTTCTGGAAGTTAAGCTCGTTGAGGATCTTGCCGCCGCTGGTATGAACTGCCAGCACGCAGCCGGCATAATATGTCTTGGAGTTCCAGTTACAGGGGGCGATCTCAACAGTGACCTCCTGGCCTGCAAACTGCTTCAGGAAGCTGTACTGGCCAGCGCCGGAGCAGTAAAGAGAAACAGATGTACCATTACCATCAATGAGATCCATTCTGGTAAAATTGCCGGTGTCGACAAGATTCACAATAGCCTTCATTACATAAACTGTGGTGGTAAGATCGGTTGCGGGATCCAGATTGTAGAAGTCAGCCAGAGTCTTTCCGTGGACAAATGTGGCAGTAGAGTAGGTGTGGGAACCGTAGTTGTTGGTCACGACAGTTGCGTTATCCACACAGGTCTGACCGAACATTCCGGTCTTATCGGGCTTGAGAATGGTGGAACGGGTGCCCTGGATGACTACCTCGTGGCCGATTTTCAGAGTCTTCATGGTCTCCGCATCGGTACGGATGGCGATGACACCGCTCTCATCGATGAGGTAGAAGCCGGTCTGGTTCACCAGGGAAGGACCGACGATGCCCTTCACGGTCACGGTGCCGCCGGGGGCGGTGGCGATGGTCTGGGCGACAGTGGGATAGGTCTGCTCCTGCTGGGTGACGGTGACGGAGATGGTCACATCCTGGGAGTATGTCTTGCCGCCGTAGGTGCAGGAGACGGTGACGGTGGCGGTGCCGGTCTTCTTGCAGTTCATCACATTGCCGTCAATGGAAATGACGGAAGGATCGCTGGAGGTGTAGGTGAGCTTTGCGCCCTCAATCTTCAGAAGCTGGGAGGAAACATTGGTCACCAGCTGCAGAGCGGGATTGCCGGTGTAGGTATCCATAAACTGATCGATGGCATGGTACTTGACAGCAAATTCAGCGCCGTTGACAGAGGTGGGATCGAAGCCCTCGTCCACAACTGCCACGGGCAGGAAGCGGAAGAAGCAATCGCTCTTGGTGGACTTGGCGTTCAGGGCGGTGACATACACGGTGCAGACCTTGCCGTCGTACTGGCGCAGCCATTCAAAATCGCTGCCGTTGCACTGGGAGTAGGAGTAGGTGCCGGTCTTCTCGTCCAGATCGTTGATATAGAAGTTGGTGAAGCCGGAGCCGGGAACTTCCTTGATCAGCGCGGTGACCTTGAAGATGGTGGTGGTGATGTCTTCGGTGACGGGGGTCTCCAGAATGTCCTTGACGGTGGTTTCCTGGATCCAGCTCTTGTCAAAATCGTGGCTGGCGCCATCGTTTTCGATCAAAGTAACACTCTCCAGCTGGTTGCAGCCCTTATAGCCGAAGGTAGCGGCGTTGGAGGCTTCGCTGTCCAGGATCCAGTAGGTCTTGGAGGCGGCGATGGTGATCTTGTTGCCGATGGAGACACGGCCGGCCAGGTCGCCGTCGTATACATAGATAGAGCCGGTCTCATCTACCAGCATCACACCGCTGGGGATCATGCCGTTGGCATAGGTGATCCGGGCGACGACGCCATCCACCTTTACCTTGGTGCCTTCGGAGGCGGCACGGGCATCGGCGATGGACATTTCGGTGTACTCGCTTTCGTCCACCTCGACTTTGGCGTGGGTGAACTGGATCAGGCGGGCGTTCTTGACTTCCTTGGTGCCGTTGTAGTTCTGCAGGATGCAGTGCAGCAGGACTTCATCGCCCTTGTAGGGCTTGTCGGTCATCTGACCGTAGGGGATCTCACCGTCTTCGCTGTAGGTGCCATAGACGGAGATGGAGCCGGTCTCATCGCTGATGACCATGGAGCCGTAGGTGGGATTGGAGATGGACTCTACCTTGGCGCGGATATAGTAGCGCTCTTCGGTAATGTTGCCCTCCGCTCCGCAAAGCTCCAGAGCCTGGGCGATGGTAATGGTTTCGTACTGAGGTTCGGTTTCCATACTGGGTTCGGTGGATTCGCCGGGGTTCTCGTTGGGTGCAGGGGAGCAGGCTGCCATTACGCACAGCAGCAGCGCAAACAGCAGCGCAAGAAGCTTCTTCATGTCGGATCACCTGTAAATCTGTAGTATTCTGCCGCATATTGGCAGACTAATCCAATATATCATTAAATCCCCTAAAAAGCAACCCATGCTATGGCCAAAAGTGAGCGGGAAAATACGAAAAAATATGGGATTTTTTCTGAAAATAATACTTGATTTTTATATTTTGCTGTGCTATAATACACCGGTCTGAAATCAAGGTGAGTCCTCTGCGGGCAATGCGCCGCATGAACGCCTAATATATAAGGAGGACATTATTATGGATTTGGTAAAGGCTCTGTCCAGCCAGTACATGAAGGAAGAGCTGCCCGAGGTTCGGGTGGGCGACACCGTTCGTGTGCACGTAAAGATCAAGGAAGGCTCCCGTGAGCGTATCCAGGTGTTCGAGGGTACTGTCATTGCCCGCAAGCATGGCGGCATCGGCGAGACCATCACTGTTCGCCGCATCAGCTATGGTGTTGGCTGTGAGAAGGTCTTCCCCCTGCATTCTCCCCGGATCGCCGACATCGAGACCGTCCGCAAGGGCAAGGTTCGCCGCGCGAAGCTGTACTACCTGCGTGACCGTTTCGGCAAGGCTGCCAAGGTCAAGGAAAAGGTCTAACCCGAAAAAAGAAAAAAAGAGGGCTTTGCCCTCTTTTTTTTTATATTTTTTCGTGTATAATATACTCTGTATGATTATAAGCATGCGTTATGCTGTTGATATATAGGAGTGACCCAATTTGGAAAATATGGAAAATGTAAATGAACCGATGCAGCGCAAAAGCCCGGAGTGGCAGAAGTCTTTTTTGCTTTGCCTGCACGATCTTGTGTATCTTCTGGCGATCTGTATTGTAGTTTTGCTGCTGCTGTTCCGTGTGGTGGTGGTATCCGGCTCGTCTATGTATGATACTTTGGTCAACGGTGACTATCTGCTGCTGATCAGCAATGTGTTTTACCAGGAGCCGAAGGCCGGCGATGTGATCGTTGCCAGCAAATCCACCTTTGACAACGGTGCGCCTATCGTAAAGCGTGTCATCGCTACGGAAGGGCAGGAGGTCGATATCGACTTTTCCCGGGGCATCGTGTATGTGGACGGGGTCGCTCTGGATGAGCCGTACATTTATTCGCCCACCACCAATTTTGAGGGTATCGTATTTCCTGTAAAGGTGGAGCCGGGCTGCATTTTTGTGATGGGCGATAACCGGATGGATTCCAAGGATTCCCGGCATCCGGAGATCGGCTTGATCGATACACGGCAGGTGATGGGAAGAGTCCTGTTCCTGTTCCTGCCCGGGGTTGACAACAGCGGCAACCGGGACTTTGGCAGAATTGGAGTGGTATCTTAATTATGAGCAATGAAAATATGAATATCCAGTGGTATCCCGGTCACATGACCAAGACCCGCCGCCAGATCGAAGCGGATCTGAAGCAGGTGGATGCGGTCTGCGAGATCGTGGATGCCCGGATCCCTGTATCCAGCCGTAACCCAGACATCGATGCCATCTGCGGCGACAAGCCCCGGATCGTGATCCTCAACCGCATGGACCTGGCGGATCCTGCTGCCACCCGGATTTGGGTGGAGCATTTCCGCAGGAAAGGCATGGCTGCCGTACCTACCGACTGCAAGAGCAGAAAGGGCATCTCTGAGTTTGAACCCGCGGTGCGCTCCGTGCTCCAGGAGAAGATCCAGCGTAATGCTGCCCGGGGCATGAACAGACCCCTGCGGGTGATGATCGTGGGTATCCCCAATGTAGGTAAATCCACCCTGATCAACCAGATCTCCGGCCGCAAGGGCGCCAAGGCGGAAAACCGTCCCGGCGTGACCCGTGGCAAGCAGTGGGTGACGGTGAACAACGGCCTGCTGCTTCTGGATACGCCCGGTATCCTCTGGCCGAGATTTGACGATCCCCAGGTGGGCATGATGCTTGCCTACACCGGCGCGGTGAAGGAAGGCGTCATTGATATCGAGGAGCTGGCCTGCTTCCTTATGGAGCTGCTTTGGCGGCGCTATCCCCAGGCGGTCAAGGACCGCTACGGGATCGATATGCCTGCCGATGCCAAGGGCTATGAGCTGCTGGAGGCTGCCGGCAGAAAGCGTGGCTTCCTGGTGGCCCGTGGTGAGATCAACACGGAGCGTATGGCCAAGGTGCTGCTGGATGAATACCGCGGCGGCAAGCTTGGTAAGTTTACATTGGAGATCCCGGAGGAATAATTATGTCCGAGAACAATATGTGGCAGATCGAAGAGGAACTGTTTGCCCAGGGTATCGTGTCTGTTTGCGGTATCGATGAAGCCGGCCGTGGCCCGCTGGCAGGCCCTGTGTGTGCCGCCGCGGTAATATTGCCGCCCCACCTGGAGATCCCCGGCTTGAACGACAGCAAGAAGCTTTCCGATAAGCGTCGCCGGGAGCTGATGCCTGTGATCAAGGAGCAGGCCATCGCCTATGGTATCGGCATGGCGAGCCATGAGGAGATCGATCAGATCAATATCCTCCAGGCTACCTTCCTGGCTATGGAGCGTGCGCTGGCGCAGCTGGAGGGAAAGGCAAAATTTGCCCTCATCGACGGTAACCGGGAGAAGGACTTCGGCCTTCCTGTGATGACCGTGGTCAAGGGCGACAGCCGCAGCGCCAATATCGCTGCCGCATCCATCCTTGCTAAGGTGACCCGTGATGATCTTATGGAGGCGCTGGCGGAGGAATATCCCCAGTACGGCTTTGAGATCCATAAGGGCTACGGCACCAAGGCTCATTATGAGGCCCTGCGTACATACGGCCCCAGCCCCATCCACCGCATGACCTTCCTGAAGAAGTTCTATGGGGAAAAGTAAGCTGGCCGGTGCCTGGGGAGAGGCGCTTGCCGCGGAGTATCTGCGGAAAAAGCGCTATCAATTGGTGGCTGCCGGCTATCACTGCCGCTTTGGCGAGATCGATCTGATCGTGAAAGACAGAAAATATCTGGTCTTCGTGGAAGTAAAGCTGCGAAAGGCAGGCAGCTTTGCCAGGGCCTATGAATATGTGGACCGGCGCAAGCAGGACAGGATCCGTGTTACCGCATCCATGTATCTTTCCCAAAATCCTACTGACCTGCAGCCTCGGTTTGATGTGATCGAGATCTATGCCCCGGAGGGAACAGAAACCAAGTCTCCGGAGATTACGCATATAGAAGGTGCTTTTGAGTGAATTTTCCTGTATTTGA
>JBGVJN010000079.1:0-13693 GCA_045129455.1 Faecousia sp.
TAGCTGACAAGGCTTTTTTTGATGCCCAGATGGTTCAGCAGCTTCAGTGTCACACGGGTGTCTTCCGCGGCGATGAAGTCTGCCTGCTCCAGAGTCTCCCGGCAGCGAAGGGAGATATCTCCTAAGTTTCCGATGGGAGTAGGGACGAGATAAAGCATACCTGCCATAGTTGCCTCCTAAAGGTGGTAGATTCGTTTGTAATATTCGGAAGGCTCACCGCTGCGTTCTTTCAGACAGCGTTCCTCCCATATAAGTCCCGGCTTGGCGCCTTTTTTGCACGACAGCAGGATGAGGCTCACCGGTTTTTCCGGGGTGTGACGGATCAGTCGCAGCCGCTTTGGCTCCAGACCGGAATTGGCAGCACAGGCGCAAAGCTGCGCCAGCCGCTCCGGTTTATGCACAAGGTAAAAGTCTCCGCCGAATTTCAGCGCCGTGGCTGCCGCGGCGAAGAGGTCTTCCGTGGAGCAGAAGTCGTCACGCCTTGCGATGGGATTGCTTTGGCTGGCAACCCCACCGGAAAAATAGGGAGGATTGGACACGCAGCAGTGGAAGGAGCCGGGGGTTATTTCCCCGGGCATCCGGCACAGATCCGCGCAGATGCTTTGCATCCTGGAGGAAAGACCGTTACGCTGGATATTATCCTTTGCAGCGTTATGGGCGGCCTGGCTAAGCTCGATGCCCGTGACATGGCACAGTGGATCCTTTGCGCACAGGAGTACGCCCAAAGTGCCGCAGCCGGCGCCCAGATCCAGCACAGAAGCGTTCCTCGGAAGGGAAGCAAAATCAGCCAGCAGCATAGAGTCGGTACTTAAGGGGAAGGTGCCTGCGGGGAAGTCCAGCGTATAACCATTGTGTAAGTATTCCATATGCTTCTCCAAAAAAATCTGCCTGCGCAGCCGGATACCCAGTTGCGCAGGCAGACTGCGGATGCGGAAGAATCAGCCTTCCTCGATAGCCTCGACGGGGCAGTTGTCGGCGCAAGCGCCACAGCTGACACAAACATCGGCATCGATGACGTACTGCTCGTCGCCCTCGGAGATAGCCTCAACGGGGCAGTTGTCGGCGCAAGAACCGCACTTGATGCAAGCATCAGTAATTTTGTAAGCCATGATAATTCCTCCAATATGTTTTTTCGCGACAGGCGCGCTGCTCTAAGCACCTTCTATTCTAGCACCATTTTCGGAAAATGCAATCCCTGTTTTTGGATTCGACCGTATATTTTTTGCATACAATGGCGAAAATCCCCAGATAAGGGAGGGGAAGCTATGCGCTATGATGCACAAACCGATAGGCTGATCCTGGCGGCCTGCGAAAACGCGCGGCAGATGGGCCACAGCTTTGTGGGCAGTGAACACTTTCTGCTGGCGCTGTCGGAGCAGTCCGGATCGGTGGGACAGATCCTGCACAGCGTGGGATTGGATCCTCAAACGGTGCGGATCATCGTCCTGTCCATTTACGGCAGCGGTGAGCCGGGTCTGCCTCTTCACCAGGGCTTCACTCCTATGGTACGGCAGATCCTATTTGCGGCGGGGCAGGAGGCCCGGCATCGGGGGGACGCTCAGACATTGCCGCAGCATATACTTCTTGCGATACTGCGTGCCCAGGAGTGTGGCGCACGGCAGGTGCTGGAGGTGATGGGCGCGGATGCGGATCTTCTGTTTACGCAAACAGTGGATCTGCTTCGATGGGAAGAAATACCTTCCCGGGGTTATCAGAAGGAAGGGGTAGCTATGAAACTTTTGGAACAATTCAGCGAGGATCTGATCGTAAAGGCGGCATCTATGGATCCTGTTATCGGCAGGGAACGGGAAATCGACATGGTCATCGGGATCCTCAGCAGGAAAAACAAAAATAATCCTGCCTTGGTGGGAGAACCGGGGGTGGGCAAAACCGCTATCGCCGAGGGCTTGGCCCAGCGGATGGCCATGGGGAATGTACCGCCCCAGCTGAAGGATAAGAAGCTGGTCAGTCTCAATATGGCCAATCTGGTGGCGGGGACGAAATACCGGGGAGAATTTGAAGAACGGCTGCGGGATGTGCTGGCAGAGATCCGCCGCAGTGCAGATGTGATCTTGTTTGTGGACGAGATGCACACCATCGTTGGGGCTGGCGCTGCGGAGGGAGCCATCGACGCGGCCAATATCTTTAAGCCTGCCCTTGGCCGTGGGGAACTGCAGATCCTTGGGGCTACCACACTGACGGAGTACCGCAAGTATATTGAGAAAGATCCGGCTCTTGAGCGGCGGTTTCGGCCTGTGATGGTAGGGGAACCGGATGAGGAGGCGGTGATGGCGATCCTTCGGGGATTGAAACCGGGTCTGGAGCGGCATCACCGCATTCGAATTACCGAAGATGCCATCCGGGAGGCTTACAGGCTCTCTGTGCGCTATCTGCCGGATCTTTATTTGCCGGATAAGGCGATCGATCTTCTGGATGAAGGAGCATCCCATGCCAGAATGGAGGAACTTCGTCCCGGAAAGAATGCACAGCGGCAGGATATGCAGCTTCAGCTGCGGGAAGCGGTGCGGGAAAGTGATTTTGAGAAGGCCGCCCAGCTGCGTGACCGGCTGCAAAAGCTATCCTCCGCGCCTGGAGAGATCCGCAGGGCAAGGTCGGTGATGCCGGCAGATATCGCCTGGGCAGTGTCTGCCAGAACAGGAATCCCCACCGGGAAACTGACAGCTGACCAGCGCCAGCGATTGTTGAACCTGGAGCGGATTCTGGAAGAAAATGTAATCGGGCAACCTAAGGCGGTGAAAGCGGTCGCGGAAGCGATCCGCCGCGGCTTCGGTGGGATCCGGGATGAGAACCGACCCGTTGCCTGCCTGATGTTCACAGGTCCCACGGGAGTGGGAAAGACGGAGCTTTGCCGCACTCTGGCGGCGGAAATGTACGGAAGCAGCGACGCTATGATCCGCCTGGATATGACGGAATACATGGAAAAGCAATCCGTATCCCGGCTGATCGGTGCGCCTCCTGGATATGTGGGCTATGAAGAAGGGGGCAAGCTGACGGAAGCGGTGCGCCGCAGACCCTACTGCCTGGTGCTGCTGGATGAGCTGGAAAAGGCCCATCCGGATGTTTGCGGAATTCTGCTGCAGATCATGGAGGAGGGAGTTCTTACCGACTCCACCGGCCGCCGTGTCAGCTTCAAAAATGCCATCGTGGTCATGACCTGCAATACCGGCGGTAATATCCGCGGTGAGGGCTTGGGCTTTTTGCCGGCAGGGAAGGCGGACAGGACAGATGCTGCCATCCGCCAGGCCTTCGTGCCGGAATTTCTTGGTCGCCTGGACAGAATTATTTGCTTTGAGCCCCTGTCGCCCCAGGCAATGACGGAAATCGGAGAAAAGTACCTGCGTCAGCTGAGAAAACGGCTCAGCGCCACCGGCTGCACCCTGCAGCTGCCGGAGGAGCTTGCCGCAAGCCTTGCCGGCCGATGCCGGGCGCAGGAGGGGGCACGGCATTTGCGCAGAACGGTACAGGAGCAGGTGGAAGGTCCGTTGGCGGAATTCTTACTTGGCTGCGGAAAGCGTCCCGACAGGATCACAGGGATTCTGGAGGGGGATCGGTTAGTGTTCTCCGGTTGATCGAACACATCATATAGAACAGATGTTCTAAAAGTGTGGATTTCCAGGTTTTTCTCCAGAAAAAATGAAAAAAATTGCTGAAAAATATTGATTTTTTCAGCAAGAAGTAGTATACTGTCATCAAGTGGAGTAAAAGTGTAGCAAAGTGGAGAAAAATGGAGGAGGTGAGGCTCGTGATCGGCAAATATCCCGCGAAATTGGACGATAAAAACCGTCTTTTTGTTCCTGCAAAGCTCAGAAATGAACTGGGCGGAGAATTTTATGTGACGCTGGGCGTCAACTGCGGCCATCGCTGCCTCACGGTCTACACAGAGCCGGATTGGCAGAAGCTGAGTGAAAACTACAATGCGCTGCCCATCTCCCAGAAGGGCGCTGCCACCAGCCTGATCTTCATGAACGCTGTCCAGTGTGAGCCGGATAAGCAGTTCCGCTTCACTATGAGCCAGTTTTTGCTGGACTATGCCGGGATCGGCAAGGAAGTGGTGATCGTGGGCAGGGCAGGCCAGGCAGAGATCTGGGATGCTGCTGAGTTTGCTGCCTTTGAGAGCGAGAACCTCACCCCTGAAAAGCTTCTGGCATCTCTGGAGGCGATCGGACTATGAGTGAATTTCATCATGTATCTGTCCTTCTGGAGGAATGCATCCAGGGGCTGAATATCAAACCGGACGGCATTTATGTGGATGGCACCCTGGGCGGTGCCGGTCATTCCAGCCGTATCGCGGCGCTGCTGACCACCGGCAGGCTCATCGGCATTGACCGTGATCCTGTGGCGCTGAAGGCCGCATCGGAGCGCCTGGAGCCTTATAAGGACCGGGTGACACTGGTCCACTCCAATTTCTGCCGTATGGCGCAGGTGCTGCAGGAGCTGGGCATCGAGGGTGTGGACGGTATCTTGCTGGATCTTGGCGTGTCCTCTCCTCAGTTGGATGACGGCCAGCGTGGTTTTTCCTATATGGCAGACGCTCCGCTGGATATGCGCATGAACAGCGGCGATGCATTGACCGCCCGCACGGTGGTCAATACCTGGAGCTACGAGCAGCTCCGCCGGATCCTTTTTGATTACGGCGAGGAAAGATACGCTCCCCAGATTGCGGCAGCCATTTGCCGCCGCAGGGAGCAGAAACCTATCGAGACGACCCTGGAGCTTGTGGATGTGATCCGCAGCGCCATGCCCCCGGCAGCTCTTCGGGAAAAGCAGCATCCTGCCAAGCGCAGCTTCCAGGCGATTCGCATCGCGGTGAACGATGAGCTGGGTGCGGTGCGTACGGTGATGGATGAGGCGATCCCGTGTCTGAATCCCGGCGGCCGTCTGGCGATCATCACCTTCCACTCTCTGGAAGACCGGATCGTGAAAAATGGCATGACAGAAGCGGCCCGTGGCTGCACCTGTCCGCCGGAATTTCCTGTGTGCATCTGCGGCAACAAGCCCAAGGTGAAGCTGGTTTCCAGAAAGCCTATCGTTTCCGGCCAGGATGAGCTGGACAGAAACCCCAGAGCCCGCAGCGCGAAACTGCGCGTGTGCGAAAAGCTGTAAGTATTTTTTTCAGGAGGATACGAAACCATGGCAGTAAAGCACGATATTCAATATGTCAACTTCTATTCCTCCGGTTCCGCCGCCCGGAAGATCGAACCTCGCCCGGAGCGCAAGAAGCAGGTCCGACTTCCCAAGCCCAGAAAGGAGCAGGCGATCCTGCTTCGGATCAGCCCTCTGGCGGTGGCTGGTACGCTGATTTGCTGCGTACTGCTGGTCATGCTGGTGGCCGGCATTGTTGAGCTGGGCGCTCAGCAGCGGCAGACGGAAGCGCTGCAGTGGTATGTCTCCCAGCTGCAGCAGGAGAACCAGGTCTTGACCGATACATACCACGCGGGCTATGATCTGAACGAGATCCGGGATATGGCGCTGGGCATGGGTATGGTGCCTATGTCCGAACTGCCTGCCATGAAGATCGATGTGATTGTTCCGCATGTACCGGTGCAGCCCACAGCCTGGGAGAATTTCTGGAGCTTTGTAGTGGGACTCTTTGCATAAACACTATCCCGGCCAATAAGATTAGGATAGCAGCTGCAATGGGCAGTGAGGGATTCCCTTGCTGCCCATTTATAGGCCTGCTGCCAATCGAAAGGCCGGTGAACTATGGCAAAGCATAAAAAACGAAACGAACCTGCCCGCATTCGGGCGGATACAGGCCATCATCGCAGGATCTTAGCGGTGATGGCAATTTTGGGAATCGGGGCTTTTTTGCCAGCTGCATTGCAGTTGTACAGCCTCATGGTCCTGAACTACGACTATTATTCTCAAAAGGCGCTGCGCAATCAGACCCGTACCACCCTGGTCACGGCTGACCGGGGGACGATCTACGACAGGAATATGAATATTCTGGCTATGTCTGTGGGTGTGGAAAATGTCTACCTGGATCCCCATGAGCTGAAGCAATCCCAGGCGGATATGTCCCTTGTCAGCACTGCCCTTGGCCAGATCCTGGATCTGGATCCCGGGTGGATCCTGGAGCAAGCCCAGGATACCACAAAGCGCTATAAGCAGATCGCAGCCCGGGTCAGCAAGGAGACAGCAGGGAAGATCCGAAGCTTTATCAATGAGCAGCAGATCTCCGGCATCCATCTGGAGCCGAATTCCCAGCGGTATTATCCCTATGGCACCCTGGCGGCCCAGGTGATCGGCTTTACCAATGCCTCCAATACCGGTTCCGAGGGCATCGAGGCAGCCTACAACAGCTATTTGGAGGGGACTGCCGGCAGAGTGATCACCACCAAAGGCAATAATGAGATGGATATGCCATTTTCCTATGAAAAATATGTGGCTTCCATTCCCGGCTGCAGCGTGGTGCTGACCCTGGATACTACGGTGCAGGCCTGTCTGGAAAAGCAGATGCAGGCGGCTATCGACCGGTACGCGGTGCAAAACGGTGCCTTTGGCATGGTGATGAACGCGAAAACAGGCCAGATACTGGCCATGGCGACGCTGGGAAGCTACGATCCCAACAATTACCTGGAGATCGGGGATGCTTCCGCAGCCGCGCAGATCGAGCAGCTGCGCCTTTCCTATCTTACCCACCCGGAAGGCTCTCAGGGATATCGGGATGGGCTAAAAATATATCAGGATGCGCTTCGTGCGGCGCAGCTGAAACAGTGGCGCAACCGTTGTATATCCGATGGCTATGAGCCTGGCTCCACCTTCAAGGTCTTGACCATGGCGGCAGCTTTGGACAGCGGCGCCATCGACCTGAATACCGGCTTTCATTGCGCCGGAGCGGAGCAGATCCCGGGCCGTGCCCAGAGGCTGCATTGCTGGCGCTCCACAGGCCATGGCTCTCAGCAGACGCCCCAGGCATTGCAAAATTCCTGCAACCTTGCCTTTGCCCACATTGCCTTGAAACTGGGTGGAGAGCGCTTTTACAGCTACATCCAGAATTTCGGGATCCTGGAAAAGACCGGTCTGGATCTAAACGGAGAAAGCAAGGGTGTGTTTTTCTCCAAAGAGCTGGTGACGAATACGGACAAATGGGGAACGGCATCCCTTACCTCCGGCTCCTTCGGCCAGACCTTCAAGCTGACACCGCTGCAGCTGGTAAGAGCCATTGCAGCGGTAGTCAACGGCGGCTATCTTATGGAGCCGTATATCGTATCCGAAGTGATCGACGCAAACGGCAACACTGTGCTGCAGCAGGAACCGACGGCGATCCGGCAGGTGATCCGGGAGGAAACCTCCAGGACCATGCGTACGCTTCTGGAATCCGTTGTGACGGAAGGAACGGCAAAAAATGCCTCCGTTGCCGGATTTTCCATCGGCGGAAAGACCGGTACCAGCGAAAAAATAGATGTTTTCGACGAGAACGGCCAGCGGGTGCTGGATAAAATCGTTTCATTTGTGGGGGTTGCGCCCATGGACGATCCGGAGTATATTATACTTGTAGCGCTGGATACGCCCTCCCGGTCTACGGGCATCTATATTTCCGGCGGTGTCATGGCGGCACCTACGGTGGGTGCGGTAATGGCGGATATCCTGCCGTACCTGGGAGTGAAGCAGACCTTCTCCGAAGGGGATGCGGCAGGTCAAAGCCTGGTGATGGACGACTATTCCGGCAAGACACCCAAGGAAGCCCAGCAGGCTGCAAAGGAACAGGGGCTTACTGTGCGTCTCAGCGGCAGCGGAGATACGGTCACCGGCCAGATCCCGTCTGCGGGACAGACAGTTCCCGGTGGCAGCCAGATCCTGCTGTATTTGGGAGAGCCTGCCCCGGATACGCCGGTCACAGTTCCGGACTTCTATGGGATGACCCGGCAGCAGGCCAGTGATGCCGCCGGCGCGTTGGGACTTTATATCCTGGTCTGTGGAAATCAGGAGATCTCCACGGCTGTCACAGTGACGGCACAGAATATTCCCGCCGGAACATCCGTTTCTCCCGGAACTACCGTGAAATTGGAATTTACCGATACAAAGGCCGCGGACTAAAGCGGCAAAAGGAGCTAGTATGAAACTGCGTCAATTGCTTGCCGGGATCCATGTACTGGAGTCCGCGGTGGATATGGATCTGGAGATCAACGAAGTCTGCTATGATTCCCGCAAGGCAGCCCCCGGTTGCCTTTTTGTGGCCATCTCCGGCTTCGCTTCCGATGGCAACCGTTTTATCCCCATGGCCATGGAGAAGGGTGCTGTGGCGGTGGTCACGGCGAAAAAGCCGGATATCTGCGTGCCTTACATCCTTGTGGATAACGACCGGCTGGCGCTGGCACTGCTGGGCAGAAATTTCTTCGGTGATCCTGCCGCTTCCATGAAGATCATCGGCATCACCGGCACCAACGGCAAGACTTCTGTGACCTTGCTTTTGAAGCAGGTGATCGAAACGACCCTGGGTGCCAAGGTGGGCCTTGTGGGTACTATGGGGAATATGATCGGACACGAATCCCTTCCCACGGAGCGCACCACTCCTGAGAGCTTTGAGCTGCAGGCGCTGTTTGCCCGGATGCGGGACGCAGGCTGCCGATATGTTGTGATGGAGGTCTCCTCCCATGCCATCGCCTTGGAGCGGATCGGCGGAGTTCGCTTTGCCGGCGCTGCCTTTACCAATCTTACTGAGGATCATCTGGATTTCCACAAGACCATGGAAGCCTACTGCGATACCAAGGCGCAGCTGTTTTCCCGGTGCGATTGGGCGGTGCTGAATGGGGACGATCCCTGGTATCAAAGGATCCGTGAAGCTGCCCGGTGTCCGGTAATGACCCTCTCCACCGGGACGGAAGCTGACCTGCGGGCAGAAGATGTGATCCTTCGTGCCGATGGGATCTCTTTCAGGGCGGTTTGCGGTGACAGACAGATAGCAGTCAGTGTTCCCATCCCCGGAAGATTCACCGTCAGCAATACACTGACAGTGCTGGGTGTTGCCCGCAGCCTTGGGATCAGCCTTGAGGATGCGGCAGCGGCCCTCGCCCAAGCTGAAGGGGTCAAGGGCAGGGTGGAGGTAGTTCCCACCCCCGGAAAGCCCTATACGGTGCTGATCGACTATGCACATACCCCCGACGGGCTGGAGAATGTGCTGCGCTCTGTGCGGGATTACTGCCAGGGCCGGATCATCTCGGTATTCGGCTGCGGCGGTGACCGGGATCCTATGAAGCGCCCCATCATGGGCCGGATCGGTGTGAAACTCTCGGATCTCGCGGTGATCACTTCCGACAATCCCCGTACCGAAGAGCCGATGGCGATCATCAAAATGATCCTGGAGGGCATCCCTGCCGGGCTGGAAAATTACACCGTAGTGGAAGATCGCAGAAAAGCGATCAGATATGCTATGGACAAAGCGGAAAAAAATGATATTATTATATTGGCCGGAAAGGGCCACGAAACCTACCAGGAGATCTGCGGAGTCAAATATCCGCTGGATGAGCGGCAGGTAGTTTCTCAGTATTTGCAGGAAGAGGAGTGCTGAACTGTGGGAATGATCTCCCTGCGGCAGGCTGCCGCGTGGTGCGGCGGCAAGGTCGCGCCCCAATATGAGGATGTGACCTTCTTTGGCGCAAGCAACGATTCCCGAAGTGTTGCCTCCGGGCAGCTGTTTATCGCCCTGGAGGGTGTCCGGGACGGACATGACTTTATCCCCATGGCTATGGAAAAGGGAGCAGCGGCAGTACTTTGCAGCCGCAGCGTTGGAGACTATCCCGCCATCATTGTGGACGATCCCCGGAAGGCGCTGGGCGATATCGCCCGGGGACACCGGCAGCAGCTGGACATGAAGGTCGTGGGCGTTACCGGCTCTGTGGGCAAAAGTACCACCAAGGAAATGATCGCTGCGGTGCTGGAAAGCACCTATCGGGTGGGAAAGACCCCGGTCAATCACAATAACGACATCGGTATGCCCATGGCGATCCTTGCCATGCCGGAGGATACCCAGGTGGCGGTGCTGGAGATGGGCATGAATCATTTTCGTGAGATCGCCTATCTTTCCAATATCGCAAGGCCCGATGTGGGCGTGATCGTCAATATCGGAACTATGCATATCGAGCACCTTGGCTCCCGGGAAGGTATTCTGAAGGCAAAGCTGGAGATTCTGGAGGGCATGGCTCCCGATGGCTGCCTGCTCCTCAATGGCGATGACAGCTACCTGTGCAGCGCCCGGGATAAGCTGCCGCTGAAGAGTGTTTACTTCGGAATGGACAAGAATTGCGCCGTTCGGGGTGAAGCGCTGCATGAAGATGCTGAGAGCCTGAACTTCCGTGTGGCAACAGAAGAAGATGATGCGTTTTCCGTGACGCTGCCCCTGGTGGGAAGACACTATGTGACCGATGCGCTGGCTGCTGTGGGCGTGGGACTTCAGCTGGGAGTTAGCCCCGATAAAATTGCGGCGCAGCTGGCGAAATTTCAGAATATGGACGGCCGTCAGCAGATCCTGCGCGTTGGCGGCTATACACTGATCAATGATTGCTATAATGCAGGTCCGGAATCCATGGCAGCTGCGCTGGCGGTGCTGGGAAACCGGCCCGGAAGACATATCGCTGTCCTTGGGGATATGCTGGAGCTGGGTGACAGGGCACCGCAGGAGCATTACCGGATCGGAACCATTGCGGCCGTGAAGGCCGATAGGATCCTTGCCTACGGCCCCAATGCCAGACAGGTGATCCGTGGCGCCGTGGAGTCGGGAATGGCGGCGGATCATGCTCTGGCATTTGAAGATAAGGCAGCCATGGCTGCCATGCTGCGGCGTATGGCTACGCCCGGGGATTCCATCCTTTTCAAGGGAAGCCGTGGCATGCGCATGGAGCAGGTACTGCAGGAATTTTTGAAGGAAGAAGCCTAAACGGAGGAAGACAGAAATGGATAAAATCATTATCACGGGTCTGGTAGCGGCAGCGCTGTCCGGTATCATTGGATTTTTGATCCTGCCGGTGCTGCGTGCGCTGAAGGCAGGCCAGTCGGTGCGCCAGATCGGCCCTACCTGGCATAACTATAAGGCAGGCACACCTTTGATGGGCGGCTTGATGTTTATCTTTGCGCTGATCATCTGCTTGGTGATCAATATTCCTACCATGACGGACTATTCTGTGTTCTATGTGCTGGCCATGAGTTTGTGCTTTGGCCTTGTGGGATTCCTGGATGACTTCTGCAAGGTGAAATTCAAGCGGGATCTGGGCTTGACCGCACTGCAGAAAATGCTTCTGCAGATGGCTGTATCCGCTCTGTTCCTGTATCTGCTTTATAAGCAGGGAACGCTGGTGACCACTGTCATCGTACCGTTTTTCAATGTCAGCTTCCATATGCATCCGCTGCTGTACATTTTCTTTGCTATGTTTGTGATCGTGGGCTGCGTCAACGCGGTGAACCTCACCGACGGCGTGGACGGTCTGAGCAGCTCTGTGACGATCCCCGTGATGATCTTCTTCACAGCTGCCGCCGTGATGATGGAGCGCATGGATCTGGCGCTGATGCCTGCGGCATTGGTGGGCGGTCTGATCGCGTACCTTTTCTACAACTGGCATCCGGCAAAGGTCTTTATGGGCGATACCGGCTCGCTGTTCCTGGGTGGCGCCGTTTGCGGCCTGGCCTTTGCGCTGAATATGCCTCTGATCCTGATCGTTGTTGGCTTTGTGTATATCATGGAGACTCTGTCCGTGATCTTGCAGGTGGGCTACTTCAAGCTGACCCATGGCAAGCGTCTTTTCAAAATGTCTCCCATCCATCATCATTTTGAAATGTGCGGCTGGAAGGAAGTCAAGATCGTTCTGGTATTTGCCGCGGTCTCCGCAGTAATGTGCCTGATCGCATGGCTGTGGCTTTCCGGTCTGTACGCATAAGAACCTGAGAGGAGTCTTTTATGGCAGCAGAGCGTTCTCTGTATGCCAAAGAGGAACGCCGCCGATTCCTGGCGGGGGAAGGTGTGGATATCCCATTCCTGGTGCTGGTGCTGCTGCTTCTTGCGGTGGGGCTGATCATGCTCTACTCTGCCAGCTATGCCCAGAGCCAGTATGATACGCTCTACACAGTTACTACGAAATATCTGCAGAAGCAGGCGGCCTGCGCAGGGATCGGTCTGGTCTGTATGTTCTTCTTCAGCAGAATCCCGGCGCAGTTTTGGCATCGCTTTGCCTGGCCGCTCTACGGCATCAGTATCGTGCTTTTGCTGTCAGTGCTGGTGGTTGGTGAGTCGGTCAATGGTGCCAGACGCTGGATCAATATCGCCGGTATCCAGTTCCAGCCGTCGGAGATCGCAAAATTTACTATGATCGTCCTGTTTGCCCGGCTGACCCGGCTCTACGGCGCGGACGCGAAGAAATTCCGCTATGGCGTCCTGGGCTTCGGCGCGGCGTTGCTGGGGATCCTGGTGCCGCTTGCGCTGGAGAAGCACCTGTCCGCCTTCATGCTCATGGGCCTTGTGGCCGTGGTGATGATGTTCGTGGCCGGTACCAGCCCCAAGTGGCTGGCCGCAGGTGCGGCGGCAGCCGGTGCCTTTGTGTTGATCTATATCACCTTTATGGGCTATGCCGGTGACCGTGTCACCGCCTGGCTTCACCCGGAAGAGGACCCGGGCGATACGGGCTATCAGATCCTCCAATCTCTGTATGCCATCGGCTCCGGAGGCTTGTTTGGCCTGGGCTTTGGCAAGAGCCGGCAGAAGTATCTTTATCTGCCGTTTCAGTACAATGACTACATTTTTGCCATCATCTGCGAGGAATTGGGGCTTGTGGGAGCGCTTTTGATCATGGCGCTGTTTGCAGCCATGATCCTGCGAGGCTACTGGGTGGCACTGAGGGCGCAGGATCGGTTTTCCACAGTTTTGGCTGCCGGACTTGTGACGCTGATCGCCGTGCAGACGGTGCTGAATCTGGCGGTGGTGACGAATCTTCTGCCCTCTACCGGCATTGCGCTGCCGTTTTTCTCCTATGGCGGTACTGCTTTGGCGGTGAATTTGGGGGAGATGGGGATCGTGCTGAGCATCTCCAGAGGCCGCAACAAGACAAAAATACAGGAGGTAACTCTATGAATCTAATCTTTACCTGCGGCGGTACGGCAGGACATATCAATCCTGCGATCGCAGTTGCCAATATGATGAAGGAGCGCCATCCCGATGCCAATATCCTGTTTATCGGCGCTACCGGACACATGGAAGAGAAGCTGGTGCCTCAGGCGGGCTATGCTCTTAAGTGTCTGCCTGGCTCCGGCCTCAGCCGTGGCAAGAATCTGGCAGCGATCAAGAAGAATCTGCACGCGGTCAAGTGCGTCATCGATGCTGTGTCCGAGTGTAAGAAGATTTTCCGGGAATTCAAGCCCGACTGCATTATCGGTACCGGCGGCTATGCCAGCTTCCCGGCGCTGTATGCCGGCGCCCAGATGAAGATCCCCACCTGCGTTCATGAAAGCAACGCCCTGCCCGGACTTACCACCAAGCTGGCGGCCAGCCGTGCCGACCGGGTGATGGTCGCCTTTGAGGAGAGTCTGCAGCATTATAAGCGCCCGGAGAAGGTGCAGGTGGTGGGTATGCCTGTACGCAAAGAGTTCCTCTATACCCCCAGAGAAGCTGCCAGAGCGGCCCTGGGGATCGGGGAGGAGAAGCTGGTGGTGTCTGCCTTCGGCAGCCTGGGCGCCAAAGTGATGAACC
>JBGVJN010000080.1:0-16026 GCA_045129455.1 Faecousia sp.
GCATTTAGATGGGTTCGAGTCCGTTTTCCATCAATACCAAAAAGAAAGGGAGGCTCTTGCCTCCCTTTCTTTTTGGTGCCGGTGACCGGACTCGAACCGGTACGCTGTCGCCAGCGGTGGATTTTGAGTCCACTACGTCTACCATTCCATCACACCGGCATGGTACTCCCGTAGTATAGTACACTTTTTGAAAAAAAGCAAGCATAAATTCAGCCCGGAACGATCGTTCCGGGCTGAAGCTATTAGATTTTTCAGCGGCGGCTGCGCTTTTTCGGAAGCAGCAGCAGGACGCCGGTGCCAAACAGGGCGATGGCCAGGATCACCACAGGCAGATCCGAGCCTGCCGCGCCGGGGTCAACGGAATCGGCAGTTTTGGTAGCCTTCTGGTAGAGGCTCTCCACATAACGGGAGATCTCCTCAGACAGATAGGCATAGGAGCTGCCGCTTTCCAGGACTTCCTCGCTGGGGTAGACGATCTCGCTTTCCGCAAGATAGTCCTCCATATACTCCTTGGCATCGGAGATGGGCGAGCCATAGCAGATATAGTCCATATTGGCGCCGGAGATCTCCGGATCGCACATAAAGTTAATGAACAACTCCGCGGCTTCCTTCTCCTTGCAGCAGGTGGGGATGCACATAGCATCGGTAAACAGGATAAAGCCCTGGTCCTGAGGCAGGTAGAATGCCAGATCCGGATTGTTCTCCATCATCAGCATGCAGTCGCCGGCATAGTACGGAGCGATCCAGGCTTCCTCATTTTCCATGGTGGAGTAGATCTGGTCCATCACATACTGCTGCACCAGAGGACGCTGCTCCGCCAGCTTATTGGCGCATGCCTGCAGCTGCTCCTTATCCATGGTATTGATATCGTAGCCCAGCAGGTACTGGGCGATGCCGAAGGCATCCCGGGAGTTATCGATCATGAGGATGGAGCCGGCATACTTTTCATTCCACAGAAGCTCCCAACCGGTGACATCCGCCTCATCCACATACTTGGTATTGTACAGGATGCCCAGGGTGCCCCAGGTATAGGGAACGGAATACTTATTCTCCGGGTCGAAGTCCGGGTTGCGGAACTGCTCGTCCACATAGGAGAAGTTGGGGATATTGTCGAAATTCAGCTCCAGGAGCATATTTTCCGCGATCATCCGGTCGATCATATAGTCGGAGGGAATGATCACATCCACGGTGATACCGCCGCCGGAAAGCTTGGTATACAGCACCTCATTGGACTCATATTCCGACATCCGCACATCGATATGGGGATATCGGCGCTCGAATTCGGCGATCAGATCCATGGTGCCGTCACTGCCGTCGGCCATATTCATGCCCCAGTTGTACACATTCAGGGTGATCTTATCCTGCCGGTTGCCAAAGATCAAAAATCCGCAGCCGATCACCAGGCACACCGCGGCAAAGCCCGCAAGGCACCGGCGGGCGATGACCCAGCCTTTGCTCACAGGGCGCTTGCTGGCCTTCTGCCGGTCAGCACGCAGCTGCAGCAGATTCATGGTCAGCATCAGCACAAATATCAGGCCGAACAGCAGTGTAAACATGGCGTAGACCTTGGGCTGGATGGGCTTCTTGGTATAGGTGTAGATCTCCACCGGGAGGGTGACAAAGTCGGAGCCGGTGACGAAATAGCTGATCACGAAATCGTCCAAACTCATGGTGAAGGCCATGATGCCGCCGGCCACGATGCCGGGCAGGATCTCATGAAGCGTCACTTTGAAGAATGCCTTCACAGGGGTGCAACCCAGGTCCATGGCCGCATCCGTCAGCGCGGGGTTCATCTGCTGCAGCTTAGGCATCACATTCAGGATCACATACGGCAGGCCAAAGGTCACATGGGCCACCAGCAGCGTCCAGAAATTGAGGCTTTCCCGCTGTCCCAGCAGACCGGAGCCTACAAACACGAACAGCAGCGACAACGATACACCCGTGACGATATCCGGGTTGGTCATGGGGATGTTGGTCATGCTCAAAATGACCTTGCGCATCCGGGGCTTCAGATTGTGGATGCCCACGGCAGCCAGCGTACCGAAGCCAATGCTGATAGCCGTGGACAAAAGGGCGATCAGCACGGAGTTGCCCAGCAGGCCCAGCAGATCCTTATCCCGGAAAAGCTCGGCATACTGGCTGAAGGTGAAGCCTTCGAAGTCCGTGATATCCTTTCCCGTATTGAACGATGCCACGATCAGCACCGCCATGGGGATATACAGGAACACGAACATCAAAATCGTGAGGATACGGTTGGCTTTTTTCATACCACCACACCGCCTTCCTCATCGCCGCCGAAGCGGTTCATGATGCCGGTACACACCAGCACCAGCGCCATCAGCACCAGGCTCAGAGCAGCGCCCAGATTGGGGTTATCGCCCTGCTTGAACAGCCGCTCGATCAGGTCACCGATGAGCACCGTGTCGGTGCCGCCCAGCTTCTGGGAGATATAGAAGGTGGACACCGCAGGCACGAAGACCATGGTGATGCCCGACAGGATGCCGGGAACACTCAGCGGCAGCACCACCCGCAGGAAGGTCTGCACCGGGGTACAGCCCAGATCCTCCGCCGCCTCGATGAGCCGTCCGTCGATCTTGACGATGATGGCATACAGGGGCAGGATCATGTACGGCAGGTAGTTATACACCATGCCCAGCACCACGGCGCCGGGGGTACGGATCAGCTGCAGCCGGCCGATGCCGATGGCATCCAGGAAATTATTGATAATACCCGTATCCTGCAGAAGGCCGACCCAGGCCAGCGTCCGCAGCAGGAAGCTCATGCACATAGGCAGCATTACCAGCATATACAGCAGCTTCTGCGCCACAGGGCCCTGGTGGGCGATGAAGTACGCCACAGGATAGCCCAGCAGCAGGCAGATCAGCGCGGAGATCAGGCTATACAGAACAGACTGGCCCAGCACCGGCACATACTCGGAAAGATCCTTCAGATTATCCAGCGTGAAGGCTCCGGTATCCGGGTCTGTCAGCGCGTAGTAGCCCACCACGCACAGAGGGATCAGCGTGAAAGCGATCATCCAGATCACATACGGCACGCTGAAGAAAGCAGACTTATTCTTCTTCATCGTCGGCATCCTCCGTCAGCTCGTCATACTCGGCAGAGTAGGAGCTGTAGTCGCCAAACATGCCGGAATATTCACTCTTTTTCATGATGTGAATGTCTTCCGGGTTCAAACGAATGCCGATGGTGGAACCCACGCCGTGGAAATCCGTGGTCTGGATCAGCCACTTAAAGCCCTTGAATTCCACAATGATGTCATAGTTGAGGCCCTTGAAGGTGACGGAAGTGACCGTACCCACCAGGTGGCCCTCCTCCGGTGCGACGATGTCGATATCCTCGGGGCGGATGACCACATCCACCGGCTCATTGGGGGCAAAGCCCTGGTCAACACACCGGAAATTGCGGCCGAAGAAGCGGACCTTGAAGTCCTCCAGCATCACGCCGTCCAGGATGTTACTTTCGCCGATAAAGTCCGCCACAAAGGCGTTTTTGGGCTCATTATATATATCTTCGGGTTTTCCGATCTGCTGGATGCGGCCCTTGTCCATGACCACCACCGTATCAGACATGGAAAGTGCTTCCTCCTGATCGTGGGTGACATAGATGAAGGTGATGCCCGTAGCCTGCTGGATACGCTTCAACTCGTTCTGCATATCCTTGCGAAGGCGCAGGTCCAGAGCGCCCAGAGGCTCATCCAGCAGCAGCACCTTCGGCTCATTGACCAATGCTCTTGCGATGGCCACACGCTGCTGCTGACCGCCGGAAAGGGACGCGATATTCCGGTGACCGTAGCCCTTCAGGCTGACGATCTCCAGCATTCGCTCTACCCGCTCCTGGATCTCTTCCTTAGGCAGCTTCGCCACCCGCAAACCGAACGCGATATTGTCAAACACATTCAGATGCGGGAAAAGGGCATACCGCTGGAACACGGTGTTAATCTGGCGCTTATAAGGCGGAACATCGTTGATCGCCTGGCCATCAAACAGCACCGTGCCGGAAGTGGGTGTCAAAAACCCTCCAATGATCCGCAGGGTCGTCGTCTTGCCGCAGCCGGACGGACCCAGCAGAGTTAAAAATTCGTGATCGTTGATATAGAGATTGATACTGTCGAGTATACGCTCCCCGTCGAACTCCATGGTAAGATCCCGGAGCCTGATGAGTTCCTTAGACATTATCCTCCCCCGTTTCTGTAGGTATTTCGTCACAATATGACAACTATAAATATATCGTAAATTTCCCCATTGTCAATGAGTTTTCCCTTTCGGGGGGAAGAATATTTTTCTGCGTCTTTCCCGGGCATGGAAATTCTTCTTTTCCGCAAGCCGTACGAAAAGGAAAATCCTTCCCGGTGTTTACTTTTTCCATCGTTCGTGATAGAATAGGAGAAATTACCGAAAGGAGGAAACGCTATGCTTTGGGAGCAATCCGTCATGCAGGTGGATCTGGATGCTATTGAGGCGAATTTTGACGCGTTCAGGGAGTCTACCGGCACCGGGATCTGCGCTGTAGTCAAGGCTGACGCCTATGGCATGGGCGCCGTCGCCGTGGCCAAACGCCTGGATGGCAAATGCGCGTTTTTCGCGGTCGCTACCCTTTCCGAAGCGCTGCGGCTTCGGGATAACGGCATCCGCACCCCCATCCTGATCCTCAGCCGCGTTTCCACCGATGCCTATCCCCAGATCGTAGCAAACGAGATCCGTCCCACTGTCTTCCTATACGAGGATGCCCTTGCCCTGTCCCAGGAAGCCCAGCGCCAGGGCAAGACCGCCCTGTTCCACATCGCCGTGGATACCGGCATGAGCCGTATCGGCTTACAGGTCACTCCGGAAGATGCGGAGCTTTGCGCCCGGTTCTGCGCGCTGCCCGGCATCACGCCGGAGGGTGTTTTCTCCCATTACGCGGATGCGGACAGCCCGGATCCCAGCGGCGCTCACCGCCAGGAGGCGCTCTTCACACAGTTTTTGCAGATGCTGGAGGCGCGGGGCATCACCGTTCCCATCCGCCATATCAGCAATTCCGCCGGCGCGCTGGCGCTGGATTCCCATTATGAAATGATCCGCCTGGGCATTAGCCTCTACGGCGCTTATCCCGATCCCCAGGTGCGCAAAAGTGTGGCCCTGAAGCCCACCTTCCAGTGGATCAGCCGGATCAACTACCTCAAGACCCTGCCCGCCGGCCGTGCCATCGGCTACGGCGGCACCTATGTCACCACCAAGCCCACCCGGGTCGCCACCGTATCGGTGGGCTATGCCGACGGCTATCCCAGAAGCCTTTCCGGCCGATTCCATGTGCTGATCCGGGGCAGAAAAGCCCCCATTCTGGGCAGAGTCTGCATGGATCAGATGATGGTAGATGTGACGGACATTCCCGATTGCGCTATGGAAGATCCGGTGGTGCTCATCGGCCGCAGCGGTGATGAGACCATCACTCTGGATCAGATGGCCGATGCTGCCGGGCTGCTCCACTACACGGTAGTTTGCGGCATTTCCCCCAGAGTTCCCAGAACCTACGATTGATCCCCCAAGAGAGGTAACCCATGCCCGATACAAAGACAAACAGCGGCAGCCGGCTGCTTCCCGCCATTCTTCTTTCCCTGCTGGTGATCCTGCTGACCGCCACGGTGGTCTTCAGCGCCCACCTGCTGATCTATGGAGCAGACGCTCCCACCGAAGGGTTAGATCACCCTGATACCCAGCCCTCCACCCAGGTCACGGAACCTTCCACCGAGCCTTCCACAGAGCCTACCAAACCGCCGGTAAAGCTTCAGTCCACCGCCACCATCCTGGCCACCGGAGATATTCTGCCCCATACGCCGATCCTGTACCACTGCCAATACGGCAGCGAATACCGCTTCGACAACATATTTCCCCATCTGAGCAGCTACATCAGCAAAGCCGACTATGCCATCGCCAATCTGGAGACCACCTTCGGCGGCCCGGAGTGCAAATACGGCTACGACGGCTACCCCCGGTTCAATACCCCCGACACCATGGCCGACGCCATCAAGGCAGCGGGCTTTGATATGCTGCTGACGGCAAATAACCACACCAACGATTCCGATGACATCGGCATGATCCGCACGCTGGATGTGATCTCCGGGCTGGGGATGGATTTTCTCGGCACCAAGTATACCGCCGACGCGCCGGATTATGTGATCAAGGAAGTAAACGGCATTTCCATCGGCATGGTCTGCTACACCTACGAATACCCCGGCAGCACAGAGGAGAAGATCTCTCTCAACGGTCTGCCTTTGACAGTGGAAAGCACCAAGCTGGTCAGTTCCTTCAACTATGACCGGCTGGACGCCTTCTATGCCAAGGCAGAGCGCCACATCCAGGCCATGAAGGCCCAGGGTGCGGAAGCGACCGTGGTATTCATCCATTGGGGTGCAGAATACAAGCTGGTGCAAAACGACACCCAATCGGCCATCGCTCAGAAGCTGTGCGATCTGGGTGTGGATGTGATCGTGGGAGGTCATCCCCATGTAGTGCAGCCTATGGAGCTGCTCACCTCCACCGACGGCAGCCGCAAGACGGTATGCCTCTACTCCACCGGCAATCTGCTGTCCAACCAGCGCAGGGATCAGATGCGGTTGAAAACCGGCCACACCGAAGACGCGCTGCTGTTCAATTTTACCTTTGCCAAGTATTCCGACGGCACAGTGGTGCTGCAAAGTGCGGATATCACCCCCGCGTGGGTCAACATGTACGCGGAAGGCAGCCGCTTCGTCTACTCCATCGTTCCCCTGGATCCGGGTGCGGATTGGACGCAGTTTGGCCTTGCCGGCCAGACGCTGGCAGAAGCCCAGGCATCCTACCAGCGGACCATGGACATCGTAAGCCCCGGACTTCGGCAGATCCGGGAATATCTCCGGCAGAATGTTGCTGATACAGAAGCAAACATTGGCGTTAACTAAAGCAAACCGGGCTGCGGAAACTCCGCAGCCCGGCTTTTTAATAAACGGTTTTATTTTCATAGGCAGACGCAGAAAATCCACGATCAGCACCCATCCCGACGGAGGCAGGCATAGTGGTAGGCCATTTTATAGTCCTCCAGCATGCGGTAGCATTCCTCCAGCCGCTCCCGGGCCTCCCCGGGGGCAAAGGCTTCTACGGCGCTATAGAGGTTCACAGCTTCGGCATAGTCCTTCCCGGCAAACGCCGCCCTTGCCCGCAGCAGCAGGCACTCCGGTGCAGATCCATCCCGCACCGCCGCCAGAATACTGCCGCAGCGCTCCGCTTTCCCCTCCGCCAACGCCGCTGCCGCCCGCAGCAAAAGCTCCCGGTCATCTCCGGGAAGCTGCAAAAGCAGCTCCTCTGCCATTTCCGGTGCGGCTTCATACATCAGTAGCAGCCGCTGCCGATTTAGCGCATCATCCACATACAGTTTATTCTCCCAGAGGGCCTCATCCTCCAGCAGCTGCCGCGCCAGCCGGAGCCTGCCCTGATCGATAGCCTGACGGGCCAGGCCCAGGGCGATCTTTGCCTGGAGAAGGTGCTTTTCCGGGTCATACACCGGATCCGGGGCAGCATAATCCGACAGCGCGCGGGCGGCTTCCGTGAAATTCCCTTCCGCAAATAACGCTCTTGCCCGATCCATCACCGGGCGGTTGGGAAGCTGCACCGCTTCCTCCTCCAGAAAGTAAGCTATGGGCCGCCCCAGCTGCGCCGCAAGATAACGCAGGGTATCCATAGAGGGACGGGCGGAGCCGTTTTCAATTTGGGAAAGCATATTCCGGGTGATCACATCGCCGCATAGCTGCCGCTGAGACATTCCCGCCTCCAGCCGTGCCTGCTTCAGCCGCTGACCAAGCTCCATACTGCCGCCTCCTTTCCGGGTAATTGTGATTTACCCCTATCATATCACAGGTTTGCGAATTTTTCTACCTTTACAAAAATTTCATTTGCTATTTTTTCCTGGTTGGTTTACCATAGAGTTACTATGTTTAAGGAGGTGCGGTATGTCCACCCTAAACCGCTCCGCATTGAAGCAGACCGCCGCCCAGCGGCTGGCGCAGGCCACCTATGATCCCCAGCGGCTGATCCTGCTCCATACCGGCGCCGTGGTGGCGCTGACACTGGTGCTTTCCGCTATCAACTATATCCTGCAGCTGCAGATCAGCGATGCCGGCGGCCTGTCCGGTTTGGGGACACGGACGGTCCTGTCCACCATCCAGATGCTGCTGCAGCTGGGGCAGCTGGTGCTGCTCCCCTTCTGGCAGTTCGGCCTGATCTACGCCGCCCTGCGTATCTGCCGCCAGGAAGAGGCCACCCCCGATACCCTTCTGGGCGGTTTCCGCCGGTTTGGCCCGCTGCTGCGGCTGATGATGTTGGAGGTGGCGCTGGGCATGGGCATCGGCTTCGCGTGCAGCTATCTGGCCTCGTTCCTGTTTTTCATGACCCCCTGGGGTCGGGAAATGTTCAGCGCCATCATGGCCATGGGCAGCGAAGTGACGGAAATGATGATCATGGAAACAATGATGGAGTATTCCGTACCGCTGATGGTCATTTTTCTGCTGGTATTTCTGGCGGTATGCATTCCCTTCTTCTTCCGCCTGCGGCTGGCTCCCTATGTCCTGCTGGACACTCCCTGCAGAAGCGCATTGCTTGCGATGCAGACCAGCCGGCGTCTGATGCGTGGCCGATGCCTGGAGCTGCTGAAGCTGGATCTGAGCTTCTGGTGGTTCTATGCGCTGGATCTTTTGGTGACCCTGGTGGCTTACAGCGACACCATACTGCAGCTGTTGGGCGTGCAGCTAAGTGTGGATCCCGCGGTGCTCTATTTCGGTGTTCTTGTGCTTTATAGCCTGTGCCAGCTGGCCCTGTATTGGAAGTTCCGGGCCCCGGTGGAGGTAACCTACGCCGCCGCCTACGATCGGCTTTCGCAGCCTCCGCAAGCGCAGGAAGCGCAGCCAAAAAACCAACCCTGGACTTATTGATCAAAAAAACATCGGATGCAAATGCATCCGATGTTTTTCTTTATTGTATCACTGCTTCTAACATCCTGTTTATCTTACTGCAGCTCTCGGGCATAGGGGATCGATTCCGAAGCACCCTTCCGGGATACCGTGATAGAGGAAGCCTTGGAGGCAACCTCCAGAGCCTGCTCCACAGTTCTTCCGGAGGTGACCGATGCCAGGAAATAGCCTGTGAAGGTATCACCCGCGGCAGTGGTATCCACAGCCTTCGTGGGGAAGATCGGCTGCTTTACCAAGGTCTTTCCATCGGCGAAGATACTGCCGTTGCTTCCCAAAGTCAGGACAAGGCAGCTGCCGGGATATTGGGCCACGAAGTTTTCCACGATCTGCATAGGGTCACTGCTGCCGAAGAGGGCTTCTCCCTCGATCTCATTGCAGAACCACCACTTCACATAGGAAAGAGGCAGCTCTTTCAGCTCCTCCCGGAAGGGAGAAGGATTGAAAGCGATGTTCATTTTCTTTTTATAGGCAGCCTCGAAGATCATATCCAGCCCGTTCACTTCATTCTGGAGTACCAGAATATCCCCCGCACAGGCATCTGCCAGGAAAGTATCAATATAGTCTTTGCTGATACGGTGATTTGTCCCGGCAAAGAGCAAAATGCAGTTCTGTCCATTGGGATCCACCTGGATGATGGCATGGCCGCAGCTGCCGTCCGCCCTTTGGATCCTGGCGGTATCCACGCCGGACTCTGCCAGCGTTTCCAGCAGAAAGCCGCCGTCGCTGCCAATAACAGCACCGTGGATCACCTGTGCGCCGGCTCTGGCCAATGCAATGGACTGGTTCAGCCCCTTACCGCCGGGAAATATATTCATGCCATCAGAAGCCAAAGTCTCCCCCGCACTTACAAAATGGTCTACCGCATACACATAGTCGATATTCAAAGAACCCAGATTGTAGATCTTCATAGCGCCCTCCTGCTTGTAAAGTTTCAAGGTTATTGTACAACATTCTTCTTGCAATTACAATGTTTTTCTCCGCATATAGACCAGAATTATAACCTCAGCGGCCATATTCCGATCTCCCAACAGCGACAAAGGCGCACCTTGCGGTGCGCCTTTTGCTTACATATTGGCCTTGATGGTGGAGATCAGGATATCTCCCGCCACCACCCGGTCCTCCGCGGCAAAGCCCTGGGCAAAATTGTCCGTGTAGAGCACCTGGGCATTGGGCGGGAACTCCTCGTCCCCCTCCCACACCAGGATCCGCATCTGATAATCGCCGATCAGATCCAGCTGATAGCCGGCATCACCATTGGGTAGCGGCAGCGCACCCAGCTTCTCGCAGGCCGCCTTGAAGGCTGCCACACGGGTGCCGAAGGTGAAAGCCGCCCGGGTCAGCACCCGGCCGGTATAGGGCTTGATGTACATCTCTCCCCAGGGCATTTCCCGGAAGGTCTTCCATTCCCCGCTCCATGCCACCTGCTTGCTTTCCAGCAGGTAACGCAGCAGGAAGGTCTGCACCGGCAGCGGCGGAAGGGCGCCGCCATCCAGGGGGCGGATAGCATACTCCGGGTGGGAAATAGCATATTCTCTGCCCAGGAGGTTTACATAAAACTCTTGTCCGTCCCACTTGACCCCCGTGCGGGTCACCGCTTCTTCCGGCACAAGCTGCCGGAACAGATTCTCATAGTAGGAAAACGGAACTTCTTCCTTGTGATTCTCGATTTGCATATTGCGTCCTCTTATTCATGTAATTCCAGCGGCAAGCCATCTGGGTCACGGAAGAAAGTGAATCTTCCCCCATTGATGGCATCTTCCCGGATAGGTTCGGTCTCGATCCCCATGCCGTTCAGCCACGCTACCACCGGCTCAATTTTTTCCACATGAAACGCCAGATGCCGTAGGCCCTGGGCTTCCGGGCGGGTCACCCGCTGGGGCGCATCCGGCTTAATAAACAGTTCCAGCACCGTTTCACCGCTGCGCAGCACCATCAAAATATCCCTCTGCTCTTTTCGCTCCACTTCCCGGATTGCAGAAAATCCCAGCTTTGTAACATAAAAGTCCACCGCTTTGCCGTAATCTGAGGAAATAATCGCCACATGGTGGGTTCCATTCAACATTTTATGCCTCCTGCACGCTGCTGGGAAACAGTCTGGCATCGGTATGGGGGATGAAGCAGGCGGCCACGAAGGAATCCATATACCCGGGATAGGTGGAAAGCTCCAGGTAGGTCATATTGGCACCCACCTCAGCGCACTTGGCGATAGCCTCATCGCTGATGACCATGGCGTAAGCGCCGGTCAAAGAAGAATTGCCGATATAGCTGTATCTCTCCAGCTCCACATCCGGCAGCATGCCGATGTTCACCGCGTTCTTCATGTTGATGCCGGAGCCGATGCCGCCGGCCACATACACATGGGAGATCTCCTCCACGGTCATATCCACAGACTGGAGCAGGGTATCGATGGCGGAGAAAATAGCGCCCTTGGCACGGATAAAGTTGTCGATATCCACCTCGTTGATGGACACCTCACGGCCGGTCTCGGATTCCTGGGCAAAGGCGATCACATACCGGCCCATGCCATGCTGATCCCGCTTGACCCGGTCACCTTCCCGGACGAACAAGCCCTTGGCATTGATGATACCGCAGCGGTAAAGCTCGGAAATGATGTCGATGATGCCGCTGCCGCAGATACCTACGCACTTCTGTCCCGGATCGCCCACGATGGTCAGCGCAGGCTCCATGGTAGCCTTATCAATGGTGCAGGCCTCCACAGCGCCGTCGGTGGCACGCATACCGCAGGAAATGTCGCCGCCTTCGAAGGCAGGACCTGCGGAGCAGGCGCAGCTCATAAGGAAGTCCCGGTTGCCGAAGACGATCTCGCCGTTGGTACCCAGGTCGATGAACAGGCTCATCTCATCCTTGTCCCAGATCATGCTGGACAGGGTGCCGGCGGTGATATCGCCGCCCACATAGGAGCCGATATTGGGAGCAATGACTACCTTCGCCAGAGGATTGGCCGGCAGATGCAGATCCCCGGCGGTCAGGCCCTCCCAGCCGAAGAAGCTGGGGATATAGGGATCCATGCGGACGGGATCCGCGTCCACGCCCACCAGCAGGTGGTTCATGGTGGTATTGGCGCCGATGCACAGGCGCAGGATGCTCCGGGCGGAAATGCCGGCGCTCTTACACAGATTGGCAATGATGGGGCTGAGGGTTTCCTTGACGATGGCGTCCTGGAGCTTCTTCTTGCCGCCGGGACGGCTCTGCTCAATGATCCGGTTGATCACATCCGCGCCGTAGCGGATCTGGCCGTTGCCGGAGGAACCCTTGGCCAGGATCTTGCCCGATTCCAGATCCACCAGGACCATGGAGACGGTGGTGGTGCCGATGTCGATGGCGCAGCCTACAATGGCGGTATCGCCGGGGGCGCAAAGCTCCATGCAGCGGAAGGTATCCCCTGCCAGCTCACCCTTGACGGTGACGCAGAAGTCATGCTTCCGAAGGGTGGATGCCAGCTTCACCATCACCCCATAGGGCACAGTGACCTTTTCCACGCCGGCAGCTTCCTGCACGGCCCAGGTCAGTCGCTCCACATCGGGCATAGTGTCGTCCTCGCTGGGAGCGGACATGCTAAGCTCCAGCGCCCGGTACTGATTTTCAAAAGCGATGCCGCTTTCCTTCAGCTGCCGCTGGGCCTCTTCGAAGATGGCCACTTCCTCGGGAGAGGACAGGTCGGCGGTCTTCATCCGGGACTGATAGGCGGACGCAATATCCGGCACCAGCACAGTGCAATCGCCCACCACCTTGCTGTTGCAGCTGAGCCGCCAGCCCTGGCTATATTCCTCGTCGGAGATATGGCGGGAGGGGATGGTATCCAGCTGCCCCTCCAGCAGCTTCACGCGGCATTTGCCGCAGGAGCCGTTGCCGGAGCAGGGGGCATCGATGGCCACATTGGCCCGACGGGCCAGCTCCAGCAGATTATCACCGGCGTTGCATTCGATTTCAACAGGGCTTCCGCCCTCAATTTGGAAGGTTACTTTCATGACCTTATTATCCTTTATCTTAATTGTAGGGGAGGGGCGATGCCCCTCCCCTGCGGTTTGGGTAAAGAAATTACATCAGAGGCTCCATGCCCAGGACCGGGTGACCCTTCTCGGTCAGCCAGTTGAGCAGCTCCTCACAATCGGTGGTGATGGTCTCGTCGGCCACCATATCCACAAAGTTCTCAATGCCGTACAGCTCCTGGGCGGTCTTGTTCAGGCGCTCGCCCACATCATCCTTCAGCTCCTTGGGCATCCAAACGATACGCTCGATGCCGCCTTCGGCGCTGATGAACTTCTTGGAGGAGATGAAGTGACGGCCGTGACCCATATAGCCGGGGGTCTGGACACCGCCGCCGGTGCAGGATGCCAGCTCACCGAAGGTCATGCCGGCAGGGGTCATGCCCTTGAACTCACGGTTGACCACGATGAAGCCATTGGACATAGGCTCGATGCCGCAGATGCACTCGAAGCAGCCGCAGGAGGTCATGGGATCCTCCAGGATGGAGTACAGGGTGACGGATTCCACCGCGCCGTGGGTAGCTTCACCCACCATGCGGTCCACTTCCTCATAACGGCCGGTGCGCTCGTCGATCAGGCCCTTCTTGAAGATGGGCTGGCAGGGACCGTTGGGATCCAGCTCGTGGGTAGCCTTGGCATCCAGCCAGGACACGGCGCCGCACAGACCCAGACGCTCGGGGGTGACCACGCAGCAGTGGGCGGGAGCGAAGGACTGGCACAGGATGCAGGTGTAGTAGCGGTCCACAGCCTCGTCGGTCATGGACTCCAGACGGGCGTCGCGGGCCTCGTAACGGGGCATAGCGATCTCGTCACGGAACTTGGCAGCCTCGGCAGTATCGGTGATAATGGTCACCTGGCACTTATCCACAACGGCTTCAAACTCGTTCTTGACCATAACATACAGGACCTCGGCGAAGTCCTTCAGCCGCAGGCCGGCCTCATAAGCGGCATTGCTGACACGGACACGGACCTGGTTGCGCTGGCCGGTATGCATAACGCCTTCCATGTAGTTGAACCAGGCATGGAACTTACGCTCGATGACGGACTCGAAGTCCACCTGCATCCTCTTGCCGGCGACCTCCACATAAGTAACCAGCGCCAGCTCCTTGGCCTCATCCAGATCGGGACCGACGATGGTGATCTTGTGATCCTCCACCTCGTTCAGTTCCTTCATAACCACCAGCTCAGCGGTGGGATTCTTGCTGGACCAGCACTCGTTGTGCATATCGGCCTTACGGATGATCTCGCCCTCGAAAGCGGCGGCAAAGGCCACGGGGATGGGCAGCTCGGTGACCTTGATCTTGATCTCACGCAGCTCCAGGGACTTGGCGACGGTCTGGCTGTGATCGCAGACGGATTCCAGAGCGCCGGGGACCTGGTTCTCGCCCAGATCGATATCCACAACCACGGGGAAGCCCAGAGCGATGGCGCCGGCGCCGGCAGAGACCACCACGGCGTCGATGGCGCCGAAGGTATTGACGAATGCGGGCACGCGGTTCTTGGTGTACTCCAGCAGACCGCCCAGATCACCGGGCTGCACATTGCCGAAGATCAGCGCGGCACGGACGGCCACGGTGACAACATGGATCACGGAGGTCACATCATGGCCCAGAGGCACGACGCGGTACTCCAGGCCGGCCTTTACGCCGCCTTCGATGCACTGCTCGATCACATCGCCCACCAGGAAGGTCAGAATGCCCTTGGACTGGTAGTCCTTGACCACCTTCACCACATTGGCAGCATCGTCGGCCTTGCCCAGGACAACGGCCACACCGGGGATATCGCCGGTGACCAGCGGCACGCCCAGGGAGCGGATGATGGGATCGGGCACGAAGCCGATGCCGGAATCGTTGGCATAGGGCTCTGCATTGTCCACCCACTTCAGACCTTCCAGGATCTCAGCGCCCACAGCGGTGGCGAGGCCGGCATTCAGCGCCTGGCCCAGATCCTCCTGGTTGGTGATCAGACTCTTCAGAACGCCTACGCAGGGGACCAGGTCGCCAAGGGTCTTGACCTTGACGCCGGTAGCGGCATAGATCGTGGGGAAGAAATAAGCGGTATCGGGGAATGCGATCTCCTTATCCGCACCGTACTTGGCGATGGCATCGTTTACAGCGCCTTCGGTAAGGCCCGCAACGGCATTGCTGCCGCCATAAATCAGATCGGTTAATACACTCATGTTGTTTTCCTCCCAATATAGATTGTGATGTAGGGCGGGGCTTGCTCCCGCCGGTTTATATAAAGCCAATACTGGCTGAATATACGATTTCATACGCCGGAGGCGCAATACCTTCCCCGGGGGGAAAGCATTACGCCTTCGGATCCGGGTTTTACCCTGGTAAAAGCAAAGTGGCCGGGAGGGAGTCTTCCCTCCCGGCCATTGATTGCGGGAATGTATCCTGATTACAGCTCCAGGTAGGAGTCGGAGTACAGGACGTGGTTCTTGAAGATATCGCAGGACTTGATGGTCTCCATCAGGCGCAGGTCGTTGGGGTTGACGATGGCGGAGGTCAGACCCTGCATCATGCACATGGCCACCAGAGCGGAGTCCATGATGGGACGCACATGCTTGGGAGCGCCGTTGGAGTTGTTGGACAGACCGCCGGTGGACTTCAGACCCTTGTCGGAGAACATCTTGATGGCCTCCAGGACTTCCATCTGCTTATCCTGCATGCCCTTAACGACCAGGAACAGGGGGTCGAACCACAGGTCGTCGGAGGTCATGCCCAGGGACAGGCCGCGCTCGAGCATGTTGTCGCAGTGCATCTCACGCTCAGCGTTGTCCTTGGCGATGCCGTCAGCGGAGCAAAGAGCGATACAGATAGCGTCGTTGGCAGCAGCCAGGTCGATGTAGCCGATACGGGAGCCTGCGTCAGCAGAGTTGACGATGGGCTTGCCGTTGGTACGGTTGTAGACCTTGATACCGGCTTCGATAGCCTTCATGTTGGCAGTATCCAGAGCCAGAGGAACATTGTTGAAATTCTCCTGCAGCAGCTTGACAGCCCACATCATGCGCTCGGG
>JBGVJN010000081.1:0-9131 GCA_045129455.1 Faecousia sp.
GAGGCGGTGGAGCCGCAAATGCCCAAGGAAAAGACCCGTTACCTCATGGGCGTAGGTACTCCCTCCAATATCATTGAGGCGGTTGCCAGAGGCGTGGACTTCTTTGATTGCGTGATGCCCGCGAGAAATGCCCGCCATGCCCGGCTCTTTACCTGGGACGGCGCTATCAATCTGAAGAATGCCAAGTATATGCTTGACGAAAGCCCCATCGATCCCAAATGTGACTGTCCCGTTTGCCGCAGATATTCCAGAGCCTATATCCGGCATCTGTTCGTTGCGGAGGAGATGCTGGCTATGCGTCTGAGCGTGATGCACAACCTGTATTTCTACAATAAGCTGATGGAGAAGATCCGGGATGCGCTGGATGCAGGCACTTTTGAGCAGTTCCGTCGTGAATATTCTGTTAAATTAAGCCAGAGGATCTAATTTTTGCTTGCTTTTTGCGGCAACAATGGTATAATGGCAATGATAATTACACAAAAGGAGAATTTCTCATGATCCAGTTTCTTGAAAGTGCAGCCGGCAACGGTGAAGCGATGCCCGGCGGCAGCATGACCAGCACCATCATCATGCTGGTGATTATGGCAGCCATCTTCTACTTCATGCTCATCCGTCCCGAAAACAAGCGTAAGAAGGAAGCAGAGCAGATGCGTTCTTCTCTGAAGACCGGCGACAAGATCACCACCATCGGCGGTATCGTTGGTACTGTTGTGGATGTGAAGGAAGACAAGTTCGTCATCGAGACCGGCGCTGACCAGGTCCGCATCGAGTTTGCCAAGTGGGCTCTGTCCACCAACGACAGTGCAGCCGAGCGTGCTGCTGCTGAGGCCAAGAAGGCTCAGGAAGCCAAAGCTAAGGCAAAGGCTGCCAAGAAGGCAGAAAAGGGTCTGTAAAATGTATAAAAAATCCCGGCTTCAAGGAAGCCGGGATTTTTTATGTACTTATCTTCCGATGCGCTTGATCAGCCAAATGACCAGAGCGATCAGCACCTGCAGCAGCGCAAATACCAGAATGATCGTAAACATAGCCATCATGTAGGCATTGAGCATTTTAAGATACCAAATGATACTGTAGGTCAGCGGCATGCTGGCATATGAAGTTATTACTGCGATCAGCAATGCGACTCCCAGATACATGGGAACGCCCCGAAGGGCGTTACGCATATCCGCGGGACTGAGGTTGATGTGCAGGGATACACTGAGCATCACGATCACAAGGATCACCCGTGCCCAGACAGGGAAGGCGTCGCTTAAAAACTCCTCCGCCATATCTGGGACGATCTGTACGCCTGCAGCCAGTAATTCCAGTGCGGTAGTGGAGGTATCCAGCATCGAGGTCACCGTGCCGGTGTAAGCCGCCAGAGCAGCAGGAAAGGCATAGTGCAGGCACAGACCCAGTACTATCAGGCCGCTAAAGATAGGGCCGCAGGCTATGAAGATGTTGCCCAGTTGCTGAAAGACATTGGATGGATTGTAGGTGTGGGAGACATAGCCCAGCGTGCCGTCGGGACTCCTGGGCTGCCAGAGGCGGATCGCGGTGATGCGGTGACCAAAAAGGATGCACATCAGCGCATGTCCCAACTCATGGACAGGAGTGCCTATGATGGCGGTGGCGATGACGATCCGGGAGCCTTGACCGCCCAGAAGTCGGATAAACAGGGTCTGGCAAACCCATACCGCAAGACCGCACATTACGATAGCGCCCAGAGTGTATCCCACCAACTGAAGAAAATAGCGAAGGATATAAGGAACCATTCTCTTTATCTCCTTGAACCTATGAGATCAGTCAGAAGCAGGAAGGTTTAGTCCTTGGGAGCAAGCACTTCCTTGGCGATATAGATGGGACGATCCTTGCTCTGCTCGAAGATCTTGCCTACATATTCGCCAATGATGCCGATGCAGAAAAGCTGCATGCCACCCAGCAGTAGGATCAGCACGATGATGGTTGCGTAGCCGGGGACATCAATGCCGACGATCAGTTTTTGCAGGATCACGAAGATCAGATAAAGTACAGCAATTCCTGCGGTACCCATGCCCAGATAGGCAGCAAGACGCAGCGGCTTGGTAGAGAAGCCGATGATGCCTTCCAGAGCATAGTTAAACAGCTTCCGGAAGCTCCATTTGGAGTTGCCGTTTGCCCGGGGCTGGGCAGTGTAGGGGATATACTGGGTATTGTAGCCCACCCAGGAGAAGATGCCCTTGGAGAATCTGTGATATTCTCCCATGGCCAGGATGCTCTCCGCCACAGACCGGCGGAAGGTACGGAAATCGCTGGCATCGGCACGCAGTGTCACATCGGACAGCCGATTGATGATCGCATAAAAACTCTTTTTGAAAAATTGCAGGAGCTTGCTTTCTCCACGGCGATCCTGGAAGGCTGCTACTACATCGGTCTCGGGCTGCTCGTCCAGAAGCTTTACCATGTCCACCACGATCTCCGGACGCTGCTGCAGGTCCGCATCGATGATGCTGATATATTCACCTCTGGCATGAGAAAGGCCTGCATAGATGCCGGCCTCCTTGCCGAAGTTTCTTGAGAAGGATACTACAGTCACAGGGCAATGGGAATCGGCGTGAAGCTTTTTCAGATTGTGCAACGTTGCGTCTTTGCTGCCATCGTCGATATACACGACCTCATAATCGAAATTACACTGTGAAAATACACTTGTAACTGTGTTGTGGAACAGGGCAACATTATCTGCTTCGTTGTAGCAGGGGACGACAAGAGACAACTTCATATGATCAACTCACTATCAAGATTTTTAGTTATTATATTCAATAATTTACGCCGAGTCAAGGAAAGTAAAAACTATTTTGGAAAATAATTATTGACAAAATGTAATTATTGTGGTATCCTTGCTGAGGTAAATGCGTAGATGGGAAGGTTCCGCACCTTCTTCTATTCAGAGAATGCGTGGTTTGGTGAGAGCGCATATGGCAGTCGTGCGGATGGTCGTCCCTGAGCAGGCTTTTTGAAATTTGCAGTAGAGAAGTCCGGTTGAGCCCGTTAGCGCTTATGAGTGCCCTTTATGGGAATTCAGGTGGTACCGCGGAAATTTTGTTTTCGCCCTGAGCATATGTGCTCAGGGTTTTTTCTTTTTTATGCAAAGGAGTGTTGATCATGTCAAGAGAACTGCCGAAGGTCTATGAGCCCCAGCTGGTAGAAGAGAAGATCTACCGCATGTGGGAAGAGGGCGGCTACTTCCACACCAAGGCTGAGGAAGGAAAGAAGCCCTTCACCATCGTAATGCCTCCCCCCAATGTTACCGGTCAGCTGCACATGGGCCATGCTATGGACGCCACGCTGCAGGATACGCTGATCCGTTTCAAGCGGATGCAGGGCTATGCTGCTCTTTGGGTCCCCGGCACCGACCATGCCGGCATCGCTACCCAGATCAAGGTGGAAGAGGAGCTTCGGAAGAAGGAAGGCCTCAGCCGTCATGACCTGGGCCGTGAGAAGTTCCTGGAGCGTGTGTGGGACTGGAAGCACAAGTACGGCAACCGGATCGTTGAGCAGCAGAAGAAGCTTGGCTCCAGCTGCGATTGGCAGCGTGCCCGTTTCACCATGGATGAGGGCTGCTCCAAGGCCGTGCGTGAAGTGTTCGTTTCCCTGTATGAGAAGGGTCTGATCTATAAGGGCAGCCGGATCGTTAACTGGTGCCCCCACTGTGTCACCGCACTTTCCGATGCGGAAGTGGAATATGTGGACAAGCCCGGTAAGCTTTGGCATCTGAAGTACCCCATCGTGGGCGAGGAAGGCCGCTATGTGATCGTTGCCACCACCCGGCCCGAGACGATGCTGGGTGACTCCGGCGTGGCCGTCAATCCCAACGATCCCCGCTACGGAGATCTGGTGGGTAAGAAGTGCCTGCTGCCGCTGATGGATCGTCAGATCCCCATCGTTGCTGATGAATATGTGGATCTGGAGTTTGGTACCGGCTGCGTGAAGATGACCCCTGCCCATGACCCCAACGACTTTGAGGTTGGTCTGCGCCACAATCTGGAGATGATCCGTGTTCTGGATGACAACGGTAAGGTCAACGAGCTGGGTGGCAAGTACTGCGGTATGGATCGCTACGATGCCCGCAAGGCCATTCTGGCCGACCTGGACGAATTGGGTCTGCTGGAGAAGATCGAGGATCACCAGCACAATGTGGGCACCTGCTACCGCTGCGGCAACGATGTGGAACCCATCGTGTCCGCCCAGTGGTTCGTGAAGATGGAGCCTCTGGCAAGAGAAGGTATCCGCAGCGTGAAGGAAGGGGAGACTAAGTTCGTCCCCGAGCGCTTCACCAAGAACTATATGAACTGGATGGAGAACCTCCACGACTGGTGTATTTCCCGTCAGCTGTGGTGGGGTCACCAGATCCCTGTGTGGTACTGTGCTGATTGCGGCCATATGACCTGCACCAGAGAAGATCCCCATGTGTGCGAAAAGTGCGGCAGCGCTCATATTGAGCGTGACCCGGATGTGCTGGATACGTGGTTCAGCTCCGCACTGTGGCCCTTCTCCACCCTGGGCTGGCCTGAGAAGACTCCGGATCTTGACTACTTCTATCCCACGGATGTGCTGGTCACCGGCTACGATATTATCACCTTCTGGGTGTCCCGTATGATCGTGTCCGGCCTGGAGCATACCAAGCAGGCACCCTTCCACACTGTGCTGATCCATGGCCTGGTCCGTGATAACCAGGGCAGAAAGATGTCCAAGTCTCTGGGCAACGGCATCGATCCCCTGGAGATGATCGATAAGTACGGCTGCGATGCCCTGCGTATGAACATGGTCACCGGCAACAGCCCCGGAAACGATATGCGTTTCTATGTGGAGCGCTGCGAAGCTATGCGTAACTTCGCCAACAAGCTGTGGAATGCCAGCCGCTATGTTCTGATGAACCTGGGTGAGGATGCGGTGAATCAGCTGCCCGAGCTTTCCAAGCTGGAGATCGCCGACAAGTGGGTGCTTTCCAAGCTGAATACCCTCACCGCCGAAGTCACGGAGAACCTGGAAAAGTACGAGCTTGGTGTTGCTATCCAGAAGCTCTATGACTTTGTCTGGGATACCTACTGCGACTGGTATATCGAGCTGACCAAGGCAAGACTCTACTCCGAGGACGCTGACCGGAAGCAGACCGCGATTTCTGTGCTGGTGTATGTGCTGGATCAGATGCTGAAGCTGCTGCATCCTTTCATGCCCTTTATCACCGAGGAGATCTGGCAGAGCCTGCCCCATGAGGGTGAGGCGCTGATGATCGCCAAGTGGCCTGAGTTCCATGAGGAGCTTGCTTTCCGCAGCGAGGAGGATCAGATGGAGTCCGTGATGAACGCCATCCGTGCCATTCGCAACCGCAGAGCGGAAATGAATGTTCCTCCCAGCAAGAAGGCTGCGCTGTATATCCTTTCTTCCAAGCAGAAGATCTTCGAAGAGGGTGAAGGCTTCCTGCAGCGTTTGGCTTATGCCGACGAGGTGAAGATCCTGTCCTCTGAGCCTGAGAATCTGGACGGCATGGTCACCATCACAACCTCCGATGCCAAGCTCTATATCCCCATGGGCCAGCTTGTGGATGTGGCCAAGGAGATCGAGCGTATCCAGAAGGAGCTGGACAACAACCGCAAGTTCCTGGCATCTCTGGAGGGCAAGCTGAGCAATGAGAAGTTTGTCTCCCGGGCCCCGGAAGCGGTGGTCAACGCAGAGCGTGAAAAAGCTGCCAAGACCCGCGACCTCATCGCCCAGCTGACCGACAGCCTGGAAGCGATGATGAAGCTGTAATTGAATCATAAGACTCTCCCGAGCAGTTTTGCTGCCCGGGAGAGTTATTTTTTTGCCCAACGGTTTCCGACACGATGCGCAGGGGCGCGGGATTATACTAAATTTGCAAATATACAAAAGGAGGTTTATTTATGCGCTTTACCAGTTACCTGGAAAACGGCCGTTTGACAGTGGAGCTGACAGGAGAGATCGATCATCATTGCGCGAAAAACTACATCCAGGCCATTGCGGGAAAGATCGAAGCCTATATCCCGGAAGTGTGCGTTCTGGATTTCCAGGAGGTCAGCTTTGTGGACTCGTCCGGGATCGCCGTGGTGATCAATGCCCTGCGGAATATGAGTCAGATCGAAGGAAAGCTGATCCTTACAGGGATCTGCTCCCAGCCGATGCGGGTGTTTCGCGCGTCTGGGATCGACAAACTAGTTGAGATCAAGGAGGCAGTATCATGAAATTTGAAAACTATATGATCCTGGAGTTTCCCAGCAGATCTACCAATGAAGCTTTTGCACGCGGCGCTGTGGCCTGCTTTGCGTCCCAGATGGATCCGACGCTGGAGGAACTGGGGGATATCCGTACCGCGGTTTCCGAGGCGGTGACCAATTGCATCGTCCACGCATACCCCAATGCGCTGGGGATCATCACGGTGCGCTGCAGGATATTGAAGGATAATGTGCTGGACATTGTAGTCAAAGACCGGGGTGTCGGCATCGCCGACACGGAGCAGGCACGGCGGCCCATGTTCACCACCGGTGGCACAGACCGCAGCGGCATGGGCTTTACGATCATGGAAAGCTTCATGACCAGCTTTGAGGTAACTTCCCAGCTGGGCAAGGGTACAACGGTACATATGCGCCGGAAGCTCATGAAGCGCCAATGAGCCAGCTGACAGAACTGATCCTTCGATCGCAGCAAGGTGATCAGCAGGCGTCGGAGCAGCTGGTTATGGAAAATGCGGGGCTGATCTGGTCTGTAGCAAAACGGTTTCTGGGCAGAGGAACGGAAGCGGACGACCTGTATCAATTAGGCTGCCTTGGTTTTTTAAAGGCCGTGGAGGGCTTTGATCTGAACTACGGCACCCAGTTTTCCACCTATGCTGTCCCAAAGATCTCCGGGGAGATCCGCCGCTTTCTCCGGGATGATGGGGCTGTGAAGGTATCCCGCACGGTAAAGGAGCAATCAGCCTCCATTAAGATCGCACGAGCTGCTCTTACCGCCGACTTGGGGCGGGAGCCTTCGTTGACAGAGCTTTCAGAAAAGGCAGGCCTGACACCGGAGGAGATCGCCTTTGCGGAAGCGGCCACGGCTGCGACGGAGTCTATCCAGCGGGAGCTTGGAGAAGAGGGCTTTGCCCTGGAGCAGATCCTTACGGATACGGAATCAGAGGAGATCATGGTGGAGCGCATCTCCCTGCGCCAGGCCATAGCCCGGCTGCCGGAGAAGGAGAAAACCGTGATCCAGCTGCGCTACTTCCATAGCCTTACACAAGAAAGGGTGGCTAAGGTCCTTGGGGTTAGCCAGGTGCAGGTATCCCGGATCGAGAAGAGAGCGATCCAATCCCTAAGAACCCTACTGCGGTGAAATTGCAGAAATTTATCCTTTACCTTTTGCGTCAAATGCGGTAAAATGTATCTATCACAGAAAGATACAGGTGCAGCGATGACCGAACAGTTTGAGACCCGATTCTTGGATGCCCGGAGGAAGTATATCGAAGGGCAGTTTATGAATTTGAATGCAATGCAGCGCCAGGCCGTTCTGACTACAGAAGGGCCTTTGCTGCTTTTGGCCGGTGCCGGCAGCGGTAAGACCACTGTGCTGATCCACCGGATCGCCAATCTGATCCGATTCGGCCGTGGCAGCGATACCTTTGAGATCCCGGATACGGTAAATGAGGAGGATGTTCTCTTCCTGGAGCAGTTGGAAGCGGAGGCGACCGAGTTCGACCGGCACAGGGCGGACTGGCTCTGTGCCTGTGAGCCGGCATCTCCCTGGAGCATCATTGCCATCACTTTTACAAATAAGGCTGCTAACGAGCTGAAGGAGCGGCTTTCCAATATGCTGGGGCCGGAAGCTATGGACATCTGGGCCATGACCTTCCACAGCGCCTGCTGCCGCATCCTGCGCCGGGATATCGAACGCCTGGGTTACAGCCGCAGCTTTACCATCTACGATACTGCCGACTCGGAGCGGATCATGAAGGATCTGATCAAGGATATGGGACTTGACGACAAGACCTTCCCGGCCAAGTATGTCCTGTCTGTGATCAGCCGTGAGAAGGATAAAATGGTCATGCCCCAGGATCTTCTGGGATGGGCAGAGGACACCGGGGATCTGAAGATGCTGCCCATCGCCAGGCTTTATCAAAAGTACCAGAACCGATTGAAAGAAAACAACGCGGTGGACTTTGATGATATCATCCTGCTGACCGTGAAGCTGCTGCAGGAGAATGAGGACATCCGCGCATATTATCAGAGGAAGTTCCGCTATGTACTGGTGGATGAGTACCAGGACACCAACCATTTGCAGTATTTACTTACTTCGCTCCTTGCCGGTGGCTACGAAAATATCTGCGTGGTGGGTGATGATGACCAGAGCATTTACCGCTTCCGTGGCGCTACCATCGAAAATATCCTGGACTTTGAAAAGCAGTACCGCGGCGCAAGGACGATCCGCCTGGAGCAGAATTACCGATCTACACAAGCGATCCTCAATGCGGCCAACGCGGTCATCTCCCATAACCTGGGCCGAAAAGGAAAGCGCCTATGGACGGCCAACGATGGCGGTCAGCCTGTGACCGTGTATGAGGCCGCGGACGAAAGCAGCGAAGCATCCTATGTGGCCGGGCAGATCATTTCCCGCTCCCGGGGCAAGGATTTTAAGGATTATGCGGTGCTTTACCGCACTAATGCCCAATCCAACGCCCTGGAATATGCCTTCAAGCGCAATGCGATCCCGTACCGGGTCATTGGCGGCACCCGCTTCTTTGACCGTGCGGAAGTGAAGGATATGCTGGCGTACCTTTGTGTTATCAACAACCGCAATGACGATCTTCGCCTGAAGCGGATCATCAATAATCCCGCCAGAGGCTTGGGTGCCAAGACCATCGAGACCGCAGAGCGACTTTCCCAGGCAGGCCAGCTGCCACTGTATGCAGTGGTCAGCGATCCTCATTCCTACGGACCGCTGGAAAAGCCGGCAGGGAAGCTCTTGCAGTTTACGGCGCTTATCGAGGGGCTGGCAAAGCTTCTGGATGAAACGAATGACCTGTGTGATTTTTACGACCAGGTGCTGCTCCAGACAGGCTATGAGGATATGCTCAAGGCCAAGGAAGAGGGTCTGATCCGTCACATCAGCTTCTCCTTCCACGA
>JBGVJN010000082.1:0-3638 GCA_045129455.1 Faecousia sp.
TGCGGCGCGGTCTATATTCTGCTGGGCTTCCTGCTGAATCTCCGCAACAGCCTGGAGGAGAAGGCCTTTGATATCCTGAATCTGCCGGGCTACAACATCGGCTGCTTCTCCATGCCCTTCGCCCAGAGCTTCCTGGGACCCATGGGTGTCATCGCCACCAGCCTCTTCGACAGCGGCAACGCCTTCATCTGCCTGGGCGGCGCCTTTGGCGTGGCCTCCTCCGTCAAGGATGGCAAGGGCTTCGATGTCAAGCGCATTTTCAAGGCGCTGAGCCGCTCCGTGCCCTTTATGACCTATCTTTTGATGGTGGTCATGAATCTGCTGCACATCCGTGTCCCCGGCGTGGTTGTTGAGTGTGCCTCCATCATCGGCGGCGCCAATTCCTTCATGGCCATGTTCATGATCGGCGTGGGCTACAAGCTTACCCTGGGGGACAGGGGACAGCTGGCAAAGATCGTGAAGATCCTTGTTACCCGTTATGGTGTGGGCGCAGTGCTTGCGGTGATCTTCTATTTCCTGCTGCCCTTTGAGCTGCAGGTGCGCCAGGCGCTGGTGATCCTGGCCTTCAGCCCCATCGGTACTGCCGTGCCGCCCTTCACCGCCGAGCTTGGCGGCGATGCAGGCCTGAGCAGCGCCATCAATTCCATGGCCATTGTCATCAGCATCTGCATCTATGTGGTGCTGCTGAGTGTAATGCTCTGAAAAAGACAGCCTGTCTCACGACAGGCTGTTTTTTCGTGGATTTCACAGAAAAAATGTAAAAATCTAGAAAATGATGTGGAAAAAATCAATTTACAAGTAAGGGGATTTATAGTATACTAAGCTAGTATGGGTATGTTTGCCCTGAAAACGGTTTTGCTGTTTCTTATGAAGTATGAATTAGGAGAATTGCTGTGAAACGAACATACATACTGCTTTCGATCGTCATGGCTGCTGCCATCGCGCTGTTTGGTGCATATCTGGTCATGACGCGTAATTTTAAGGACACAACGCCTCCGGTGATCACTGTGGAAGAGCAGATGCTGGAGATCTCGGTGAAGGATGATCAGGATATTTTGATGACCGGCATCACGGCCACGGATAACCGGGACGGAGATGTGACCGCATCGCTGCTGGTGGAGAGCGTCTACGGCATTACCGAGGATCATGTGACCACCGTGACCTATGCGGCCTTTGACCGTGCGGGCAATGTTTCGAAGATTCAGAGAAAAGTGCGCTATACCGATTACCGGGCACCGAGATTCGAACTGGATACCAGTCTCTGCTTCCCCTATAATTCCGGCTTTGATCTTCTGGAGTATGTGGGCGCACAGGACGTGATCGAGGGCGACATCCGCCGCAGAGTACGCGCGACGCTGGTCAGCGATACCCGCTCCATCAATGAGATCGGTGCCCATGTGGTCCGTATGCAGGTGACCAACTCTCTGGGGGACACCGTGGAAATCGACTTCCCTGTGGAAGTTTATGATCCGGAGTGGTACACTGCGTCGGTGAAGCTGGATGAGTATCTGGTTTATCTGGAGCAGGGCGATTCATTCGATCCGGAGAAATATCTCGATGCATTTGTTGTCCGCGGTGAGGATACCGATATTAGTTACCAGATCCCGGACAACATTCTCTGCGACATCAACAGCAATGTCAATACCAGAGTACCCGGCGTTTATCGGGTGAAATATACGCTGACCCGGACGATCAATATGACGACCTTCTCCGGTCAGGCGGTTCTGGTCGTCATCGTCCAGGAGTAAGGAGGGGACACATGGAACAAAATCAGCAGATTCAGGCATATCAAAAAACACTGTTTCCCTTTGATCCTGTGGTCCTTTTGCGGGATGCGGTAAGAAAATGGGCGCTGATCCTGGTCATTGCGATGATCTGCGGTATGGCAGCCTATGTTTATACAGACACGGGATATGTTCCCCGCTACAGAACGGAGGCTACCCTGGTGCTGACCACCCGGGACAGCGCTTCCACGGTCTACAACAATCTGGATTCCGCAGCAAACCTTGCGACGGTCTTTCAGGAGATTCTCAACAGCTCGGTCATGCGCAACAATGTTCTCGATGAGCTGGGGATGGACTTCTTCAACGGCTCTATTTATGCAGCGGCCATCGAATCGACCAATCTGCTGACGGTTCAGGTGACATCGTTGGATCCCCGGACTGCTTTTCAGGTGATCGATGTGCTGCTTGAAAAGCATGAGCTGGTCACCTATTCCGTGATGGGCGACATCGTTCTGGAGGTGCTTGAGCCGCCTGTGGTTCCGGTCAGACCTTACAATGCAGTGAATGCCCGCAGCGCCTTTATGACCACGGCGGCCATAGTCGCGGCGGTCCTGTTTGTACTGATGATCGTCATGTCCTATTTCAAGGATGTGATCCGCAGCAAGGATGAGGCAGAGCAGAAGCTCGATTGCTGGTGCCTGGGCGAGATCTACCATGAGCGTAAGCAGTTCAGCCTGAAGGATCGGCTCCGTAAGCGCAAGCACAGCATTCTCATTACGCACCCGGAGACCGGCTTCCGCTATGTGGCGACCATGAGCAAGCTCCGCCGCCGGATAGAGCAGCATATGGGTAAGGGCAAGAGCCTCATGGTGACCTCTGTCATGGAGAATGAGGGCAAGTCCACGGTTTCCGCCAACCTGGCGCTGGCCCTGGCGAAAAAGTATGAAAAGGTTCTTCTGATCGACCTGGATCTGCACAAGCCTGCATGCCGCAAAATCATGGATCATGAAAATCCTGCGTATTACACCCATGATGTGATCCTGGGCAAGGTCGCACTGAAGGATGCGGTGAAGACGGACAAGCTCAGCCGGGTGGATATGCTGTTTGCAAGGCATTGCAGTCCTGAAACGGCGGGGGATCTGGTTCATTCCCAGGGACTGGTTCAGATGCTGCAGCAGGCTCGAAATGAATATGACTATATCGTCATCGATCTTCCGCCTATGGCGATCGTACCCGACCCCGAGGCGGTTATGGAGTATGTGGACGGCAGTCTGCTGGTGATCCGTCAGAACGGTGTTCGCGCTACGGATCTGAACCGCGCTATTCGGGATCTTCAGCGTGGCCAGGCCAAGCTGCTGGGCTGTGTTCTGAACAATGTGTATGCTACCGCCACGTTCAGTGGTGAGGGCTATGGTGTCGGCTATGGTCGTTATGGTGGATACGGAAGATATGGTAAATACGGAAAATATGGCCGATATGCTGCATATGCAGCAAACCAGAAAAAGGAGTAAGGAGGAGTTATGGAAGAAAAAGAATTGACACCGTCCAAAATTGATCTGATCTTCCTCCTGCGCATCTGGATGCGCTACGCCAGACAATTCTGGGCACTGGCTCTTGTTCTGGCAATCCTGGGTGCCGGTATTCTGGGTATAATGGGTTATCGCGCCTATACCCCGACCTATGAGGCGACGGTATCCTTCACGGTCAAGGTTTCCAATCCGCTCTACGGCAGCATCAATACTTATAACAATGCGGCTGCAAAGCAGCTCCATGCAACCTTTCCCTACATTCTCCGCAGTGCGATCCTGCGCCAGAGGGTCAGTGAACATCTGGGAGTTTCGAATATCCCTGCTGTAAATACCACCGTGATGGAGAATTCAAACATCTTTACCATGCGTGTGCGGCACAGCGATC
>JBGVJN010000083.1:0-10916 GCA_045129455.1 Faecousia sp.
TGGCTGCTATTTTTCGAAAAGAATAGCCTTCGGACAAAAGTTGTTGTAGATATTTTCTTTCTTCTAGTGTAAAATGTGTGTAGGACAATATGCTTACCTCCGTGTAGTTTGTTTGTGTAGCAACTACATTTTACACTATGGTTCGCATATTGTCTTATTTTATTTTGGGTGTTGCACTTCAAATTGTAACCTGCCCAGCCCCCTTTACACAAGGGGGCCTTTTCGGGGCGTTCGGTGGCCGCCATCTACATTGTTTCTTTCAGCCGTTTCCATTGCTCCACGGCCATTTGGTCGCAGCGGTTATTCTTGGGATTATCCGCGTGGCCCTTGACCCAATGGTAGTGAAGCTCATGCTTCATTGTCAGCTGCAGCAGCTGTTCCCACAGGTCCGGGTTCAGCGCCGGCTTTTTATCGGACTTGATCCAGCCCTTTTTCCGCCAGCCCCAGGCCCAGCCCTTTTCCAAAGCGTCGATCACATACTTACTGTCGGAGTACAGCTCCACGATACACGGCTCCTTGAGGGCCCGAAGGCCCTCGATCACAGCCGTCAGTTCCATCCGGTTATTGGTGGTGCTGATTTCACCGCCGGAAAGCTCCTTTTCAATGCCCTGGAATTCCAGGATCGCACCCCAGCCGCCGGGGCCGGGATTGCCGGAGCAGGCGCCGTCGGTATACAAGGTGACGGTCTTCATTCCTCGGTCTCCTGCACCACACGCTCCAGGGAAACCAGCTGGTTGCCCTCGTCGATGCGCATGACGATGACGCCCTGGACATCCCGCTTATACACATTGATGGTATTGGCAGGGACACGGATGATGACGCCGCCGTTTTCGATGAGCATCACATCGTCATTTTCGCCCACCACACGGCAGCCGGCCACAAAACCGGTCTTGGGGGTGATATTGTAGTTCTTCAGACCCTTACCGCCACGGCTCTGGGGGATCTTCTCCCCGTCGGGACCGGTGCGCAGGTACTCGGCAAGCTCGGTGCGCTTTCCGAAGCCCTTTTCGGTGACGGTAAGCAGGGTAGTGCCTTCCTCATAGCGCTCCGCGCCGATGACATAGTCCTCGCCCACCAGGGTGATGCCCTTGACGCCGGCAGCGTCACGGCCCATGGGACGCACATCGTTTTCGTGGAAGCAGATAGCCATACCCTCCCGGGTGGCCAGGATGATCTTATCGTCGCCGGTGGTGCGGATCACATTCACCAGCTGATCGCCCTCATCCAGGGTCAAGGCACGGATGCCGCCCTTACGGTTGGTCTTCAGGGCGATGAAGGGGATGCGCTTGACGGTGCCGCCACGGGTGACCATCATCAGATACTCATTTTCGTCAAATTCCCGGGTGATCACCATAGCGGTGACGGCTTCGCCCGGCTCCAGAGGCAGGATATTGATGATGGCGGTGCCTCTGGCGGTACGGCCGGCCTCGGGGATCTGGTAGCCCTTGCGGTGGTGGACACGGCCACGGTCGGTGAAGAACAGCATATGATCGTGGGTGGAGGCGATATTCAGACTCTTCACATAGTCCTCTTCCTTCAGATTCTGGGCATTGACGCCACGGCCGCCACGGCTCTGGGTGCGGTAGGTATCCACCGGCATCCGCTTGATGTAGCCCTGGTTGGAGAGGGTAAAGGCGCAGGTCTCCTCCTCAATGAGGTCCTCGATATCCAACTCGTCCTCGATCTCCTGGATCTCGGTCTTGCGCTTGTCGCCGAACTTGTCCCGGATCTCGATCAGCTCCGTGCGCAGCACGCCCCGGAGCTTCACAGGATCGCTCAGCAGCTCCAGATAGTAGGCGATGCGCTCCTGCAGCTCGTCAAATTCGCTCTGCAGCTTTTCCCGATCCAGACCCTGGAGCGCCTTCAGACGCATATCCAGGATCGCCTGGGCCTGGACATCATCCAGACCGAAACGCTCCATCAGACGCTGCTTGGCGTCGTCATAGGCACTGCGGATGATACGGATGACCTCGTCGATGTTATCCTGGGCGATGAGCAAGCCTTCCAACAGGTGGGCACGCTCTCTGGCCTTACGCAGATCGAACTGGGTGCGGCGGGTGAGGACCTCCTCCTGGTGGCGCAGGTACTCGTCGATGATCTGCCGCAGGGACAGGATCTTGGGCTGCTTCTGATCGTCCACCAGCGCCAGCATAATGATGCCGAAGCTACTTTGCAGCGCTGTCTGCTTAAACAGGTTATTCAGCACCACCTGGGGATTGGCATCCTTCTTCAGCTCGATGACCACACGCATACCGTTGCGGTCGGTCTCGTCCCGCAGGTCGGAAATGCCCTCCAGGCGCTTGTCCTTCACCTGCTCGGCAATATTTTTGATCATCTGGCGCTTGTTCACCTGGTAGGGAAGCTCGGTGACGATGATGCGCACCCGATCCTTGCCGAATTCCTCAAATTCGGTGCGGGCCCGGACCACCACCTTGCCACGGCCGGTGGCATAGGCTGCCCGGATACCGGATCTGCCCATGATGATGCCGCCGGTGGGGAAGTCGGGACCGGAAACATGCTCCATCAGATCTACCATGGTGCATTCCGGATCGTCCAGCACCGCCACGCAGGCGTTGATCACTTCCGTCAGATTGTGGGGCGGGATGTTGGTGGCCATACCCACGGCGATACCGGAGGAGCCGTTGACCAGCAGATTGGGGAAGCGGCTGGGCAGTACACGGGGTTCTACCCGGCTTTCGTCAAAGTTGGGGTCCCAGTTGACCGTGTCCTTGTCGATGTCCCGGAGCATTTCGTTGGACATTTTGGACAGACGGGCCTCGGTGTAACGGTAGGCTGCCGGGGGGTCGCCGTCCACGGAGCCGAAGTTGCCGTGACCGTCCACCAGCATGTAGCGCATGGAGAAATCCTGGGCCAGGCGCACCATGGCATCGTACACGGATGCGTCGCCGTGGGGGTGGTATTTACCCAGCACATCACCGACGCAGGTGGCGGACTTCTTAAAGGGCTTGTCCGAGGTCAGACCGCTTTCGTACATGGTGTACAGGATGCGGCGATGGACGGGCTTCAGACCGTCACGCACGTCCGGCAGGGCACGGCCCACGATGACGGACATAGCATACTCAATATAGGACTTTTCCATCTCGTCCACCAAGAGAGATTCTGTGATCACCTGGTCGGGAAAACGGATGTCCTCCGGTTTATAGCTTCGATTGTGTGCCATTCGTTATCCTCCTAAATAGTAGGAAATTTCTGCGGCATTGCCGCCAAACCTTCCCCCGAGGGGAAGGTGCCCCCGAAGGGGGCGGAAGAGGAATACGGGAAGAAATCTTAAGGTTTCATCGCTACCCGTTCCTCAATAATCCTATAGATCATTTCGTATACATCTTGAAACCGATGTAAAACATCAAGGTTAGAAAAACGGACAACCATGAGTCCTTGTTTTTCTAAATGCTGCGTTCGCTTTATATCGTATTGAATCTCTTCTGGAGTGCAATGCTGGGAACCATCCAGTTCGATCGCTAATTTTGCCTGATGACAATAGAAATCTACAATGTAATTTCCAATTATATATTGTCTGCGGAAGCGGTATTTTCCACGGCATAAGCATTGATACCAAAGCTTTGCTTCTTCTTTCGTCATATTTTTCCGAAGAGTCTGCGCATTCTTTTTTAAACTTTGGTTTTGTTCCATCTTATTATCCTTCTACGAAAATGCTTTGCAAATCGTTACAGATCGCCGTTCCTCTTCCGCCCCAGTGTGCGCACTGGGGCACCTTCCCCCCGGGGGAAGGTTGATTCCCCTTGTGCTTAAATATCAATATTGATCGCGTATTTGGCGTTACGCTCGATCCATTCCTTACGGGGTTCCACCTGCTCACCCATGAGCACGGTGAAGATCTCGTCCGCCCGGCGGGCATCGTCCAGGGTGATCCGGCGCAGGCTGCGCTTTTCAGGATCCATAGTGGTGTCCCACAGCTCGTGGGGGTCCATCTCACCCAGACCCTTGAACCGGGAGATATCCACCTTCACATTGGGATTATCGCCGCGCATTTCCGCGGACACCGCGTCACGCTGCTCGTCGGAGTAAGCCACACGCTCGGTCTTGCCGCGCTTGAGCTTGTAAAGGGGCGGCACAGCGGAGTACACATAGCCATGCTCGATCAGCGGCCGCATATAGCGGAAGAAGAAGGTCAAAAGCAGGGTACGGATATGGGCGCCGTCCACGTCAGCATCGGCCATGATGATGACCTTGTGGTAGCGCAGCTTTTCAATGTCGAATTCCTCACCGATGCCGGCACCCAGAGCCACGATCAGGGGATACAGCTTGTCGTTGCTGTAGATCTTGTCGGCACGGGCCTTTTCCACATTGAGCATCTTGCCCCACATGGCCAGGATCGCCTGGAACCGGGAATCTCTGCCCTGGATGGCAGAGCCTGCCGCGGAGTCACCCTCCACGATGTAAATTTCGCACAGCTCCGGGTTACGCTCGTTGCAATCCTGGAGCTTGTCGGGCATCTGGCCGGATTCCAGACCGGTCTTGCGGCGGATGGACTCTCTGGCCTTCCGGGCGGCTTCTCTGGCACGGTTGGCCATCATCGCCTTCTCCAGGATCACCTTGGCGGTGGCCGGATGCTCCTCAAAATAAGTGGTCAGCTGGTCATTGACGATCTGGTCAACCAATGTGCGGATATAGGCATTGCCCAGCTTTGCCTTGGTCTGGCCCTCGAACTGGGCATCCGTCAGCTTCACGGAGATGATGGCGGTGATGCCCTCACGGCAATCCTCGCCGGAGACCTTGTCGTCGCCCTTGATGATGCCGTTTTTCAGACCGTAATTGTTCAGTACACGGGTCAGAGCGGTCTTGAAGCCCGTCTCATGCATGCCGCCCTCGGGGGTATTGACCTCGTTGGCGAAGCTTAGGAGGAATTCATTGTAGCCGTCGTTGTACTGAACGGCGATCTCCGCGGAGGCATCCCCCTTCATGCCGCTCATATAGATCACATCGCTGTGGATCGGCGTCTTGTTGCGGTTGCAGAAGGTGGCAAATTCCCGGATGCCGCCCTCGTAGCACATGGTCTCACCCACAGGCTCGTCGCCCCGGTCGTCGGTGATGGCGATGGTCAGGCCGGCGGTGAGGAAGGCCTTTTCCCGCATGCGGGTGTGGAGGATCTCATAGTCATATTCGGTGGTGTCGAACATTTCCGGGTCGGGCTGGAAGGTGACCTCGGTGCCGGTCTTGTCCGTCTTGCCCACGATGGTCATTTCCTGGGTGATATGACCACGGGCAAATTTCATTTCGTAGATATTGCCGTTTTTATGGACCCGGACCTTCAGCCATTCGGACAGGGCATTGACGACAGATGCGCCAACGCCGTGCAGGCCGCCGGAGACCTTGTAACCGCCGCCGCCGAATTTACCGCCGGCGTGAAGCACCGTGTAAACCACTTCCAGCGCGGGTCTGCCGGTCTGGGCCTGGATGTCCACGGGAATGCCGCGGCCGTCATCGGTGACGGTGATGGAATTTCCTTTGTTGATGGTCACAGTAATGTGCTTGCAGTAGCCGGCCAGCGCCTCATCGATGGAGTTGTCCACGATCTCGTAGACCAGATGGTGCAGGCCCGAGCTGCTGGTGGAGCCGATATACATACCGGGGCGCTTGCGCACTGCCTCCAGGCCTTCCAGAACCTGGATCTGCTCCGCGCCGTATTCCTGTGTTACCTTGGTTTCGTCAGACATAAATAATCTCCTGTCCTTGAAATTTGCGTTTTATATCGTCATGTTGTAGGGCGGGGCCTTGGTCCCGCCGCTATGCTGTGATGATCGCCTGCGGCGATGTGGATCTGCGATACAGATCCACCGGCGGGAGTGAACCCCCGCCCTACGGTGTTTCTATAGTTGCGTCGCCCTTGTAGGGGCGAGCATTGCTCGTCCGCCTATACCCTCCCCCGGGGGGAGGGTGGATTTTTCGAGCCGACGAAGGAGGATCGAAAAAGACGGGTGAGGAACGGCGAAATGTTGGATGTGGGAAGAAGCCTGGTAAGGTTTGCCTTTCGTTAGGTTACCGCCCGCATTCCTCATCCGCCACGGCTGGCGCCGTGCCACCTGTGAATCAAGGTATGATTGCCCCCGGCAATCATATAGATTAGGGATTCGCTGCGCGGAGCACCACCCCCGGGGGGAGGTATTCGCATCCTCAAAATTTATACTTTCACTTTCCCTTTTTGGATCTCCACGGTTTTGCCCAGTTTGGTGAATCTGCCCGGCTCGCAGCAGGTGATGAACACTTGGCCGGAGGTGATCTGGTTCAGCACAAAGTCCTGCCGGCCCGGATCCAATTCCGAAAGTACATCGTCCAGCAATAGCACCGGCTCTTCGCCGGCCTCCCGTCCCATCAGCTCCCGCTGGGCAAGCTTCAGGCTGATGGCCGCGGTGCGGGTCTGGCCCTGGGAGCCGTAGGCTTTCAGACTGATGCCGTTCAGGTCCACATCAAAATCATCCTTGTGCGGCCCTGTGAGGCACTGTGCCGATTCCAATTCCGCCCGGTAATGCGACTCCAGATGCTCCAAAAGCGCCTGCGTCAGCTCCTGCACCGGGGCGAAGGGATCCTTTACCGTGGACACTGTGCGATATTGCAGCGTAAAATCCTCCGCGCCGCCGGAAAAATTCCCATGGTACACCGCCGCAGCCTTACCCAGGCTATCATAAAATCTGGCCCGGTAGCTGATCAGCAGCGCACCCACCTGGCACAATCTGGTATTGTACTCCGGCAGGATCTCCAAAAGGGCGGGGTTTTCGTGGCGATCCTTCAAGATGCGGTTTTTCTGCTCCAGGATCCGGTTGTATTCCGTCAGCGCGGCGTCATAATTGGGCCGCAGCTGGCAAAGGGCATGGTCACCCAGCCGCCGCCGGGGCGCGGCGCCGGTCTTGAGTACCATCAGATCCTCCGGACAGAACAAAACCGTGGAAAGCACGCCGCAGATATCGCCCGCGGTGCGCTTTTTCGCCCCGTTGCGGTAAAGCTGACGGGGTCGGCTGCCGGAGAACAGTACCCAGCGCAGGCTCTGCTGCCGCTCCTGGGAAAAAACATCGCCGCTGATGTCGGCAAAATCCGCGCCAAAGCGGATCATCTCCCCGGTCTTTTGGGCCCGGAAGCTTCTGCCGGAGCCGAGATAGGCGATGGCCTCCAGCAGATTGGTCTTTCCCTGGGCATTGTCACCCACGATCAGATTGACTCCGGGGTCGAATTCCAGGGAAAGCGCTTCATAATTGCGGTAATCCCGCAACCCGATATTACACAGCCGCATGGATGGTGATCAGATAAGTTTCGCCTTCATAGCCGAAGCGGTCGCCGGGGTAGAGCTTTTTGCCGCGCATGGTGCAGACTTCCCCGTTGACGGTGACGAAGCCGCCCTGGATCTCTGCCTTGGCAGCACCGCCGGAGGGCAGGATGTTAGCCAGCTTCATAGCGGATTCCAGCTTGATGAACTCCGTGCCGATGACCACCGGGATGGCGGTCTCCTTCTTTTTTACGGTTACTTTCATAGTAAACTCCTAAATAAACTAACAATTTGGGTGTCCCCTTGTAGGGCGCTGCCTTGGTCCCGCCGCGGGTGCAAAATGATCGCCTGCGGCGATGTGGATCTACGATGTAGATCCACCGGCGGGAGCAAGCCCCCGCCCTACGGTGTTTCCGTAGGTGCGTCGCCCTTGTAGGGGCGAGCATCGCTCGTCCGCATATACCCTCCCCCGGGGGGAGGGTGCCCCAGTGCGCACACTGGGGCGGGAGAGGAACGGCGAAATGTTAGACGCGGGAAGAAGCCTGGTAGGGTGTGCCTATCGTTAGGTTACTGCCCGCATTCCTCATCCGTCACGGCTGGCGCCGTGCCACCTGTGAATCAAGGTATGATTGCCCCCGGCAATCATGTAGATTAGGGATTCGCTGCGCGGAGCACCACCCCCGGGGGAAGGTATGAGGTCCAACAACGAAAAGAATATGAATATCTTAGCCGTTCTTGATGCGCACGGGCAGGACCATATAGGAATAGTCGTACTTCTCCTCCGCGGGGGTCAGCACGATGGGGCTGAGGCCATTGGTCAGCTCCAGCACCACTTCCTCAGAGGGGATGACCCGCAGGGCATCGGCAAGGTAACGGACATTGAAGCCGATCTCCAGCTCCTTGCCGTCGCCGGCGATGGGGCAGCGGTCCTCAGCGGCGCCGATGCTGGTGTGGGTGCGCAGCTGCAGCACCTGGTCACCGAAGACGCAGCGCACGGGACTCTTATACTTCTCGGAAACGATCAGACCCACACGCTCGATGGAGCTTGCCAGGTCGGAAACATGGGCGACCAGCTTCACGGGGCAGTTGGTGGGGACCACCTTCCGCCAATCCAGGAAATCGCCCTCCAGCAGCCGGCAGACCAGGCTGGCGCCGCCGATCTGGAACATGATATGCCGCTTGCCCAGGGAGAAGGCTGCGTCCTCATCGCTGTCGGTGAGGATCTTTTCCACTTCCTTCAGACCGGGAGAGGGCACCACGAAGCTGAGCTTCTCATGCATGGGCTTTTCGGAATGCCAGGTGCGCCGGGCCAGACGGAAGCCGTCCACGGCGATGGCGGAGATCCGATCCTCCTCCACCTCGAACTTGACGCCGGTATGGATGGGACGGCCCTGGTTCTCGGAAACGGCGAAGATGGTGCCGCCGATCAGCTCCTTCAGAGCGTTCTGGGGGATATGCACGCCGGTGAGGGCATCCACCTCGGGCAGCTCCGGGTAATCCTCAGCGGATTCGGCGGAGATGGTGAAGGAGGCGTAGCCGGAACGGATGGATACCTTATAATTTTCGTCCACCACCACGGTGACCGGGCCTTCCGGCAGACGGCGGATGATATCGCCGAACAGACGGGCAGGCAGGATGCACAGGCCGGGATCGGACACATCCGCATCGATCTGGTAGCTGATGGCAGTTTCCATGTTGTAGCCGGTCAGATGCAGACCGTCGGCGGCACGGCAGAGGATGCCCTCCAGCACGGAAAGAGAACTCTTCTGAGCCACGGTACGGCTGGCAATATTCAGGCCCTGGACCAGCATACTTTTTTCACAGGTAAAACGCATAGCAATTTTCCTTTCCTGTTAAATAAATAAAATATATATATAAATAAATAACTAATGCAGTAATAGAAGCCGTAGGGAAAAGTTATGTGGATAAGTCCAAAATTCCTTACAGCCCCAAGGGTTTTTTATCCACAGCGCTTTTGTTGAAAAGAATAACTTTTCAACACTTTACTGGGGATAACTTTTCGCGTGCAACTTTTCCACAGAAAAGTTTTCCACAATCCACAACCCCTGTGGATAATTCTAATTAGAAATTAAGAATGCGAAATGAATAATTATGGTGTCGCCTTCGGCGACGGATAAAAAAGCAAACCTTTGATGATCCATGTAGGGCGGGGCCTTGGTCCCGCCGCTAATCTTAACTGATCGCCTGCGGCGATGTGGATCTGTGATGCAGATCCACCAGCGGGAGTAAACCCCCTACCTACAATATCGCCATTGGTGCGCTGCACCCGTAGGGGCGGTCATCGTCCGCCCGAAAGCCTCCCTTGTGTAAAGGGAGGTGGCACGGCGCAAGCCGTGACGGAGGGATTGTAAGGTGTCGGGCAGGACAATCCCCCAGTCAGCCTGTTCGGCTGACAGCCCCCTTTACACAAGGGGGCCTTTTTGCGGCGGGAGCAAGCCCCCGCCCTACGATATTGCTATAGGTGCGTCGTATTCGTAGGGGCGAGCATCGCTCGTCCGCCTGTGGGATATCGCACTGGGGCAACGGACGGCCAATGGCCGCCCCTACAAGGCGTATTGATTTTGTTCGTAGGGGCGATTTACAGATCGTCCGCCATATCTTACAGGCAGGAATTGATATTGGCGGTGATATCCCGCACATTGTTCTGCAGGGTGGTATTGCCGCTTTTCAGCTCCTGCTCCACCTTACTGATGGCGTAGACCACGGTGGAGTGATCTCTGGCGAATTCCTGGCCAATGTCCGGGTAGCTGAGATTCGTCAGCTTGCGCACCAGGTACATGGCGATCTGCCGCGCCTCAGCCGTACCCTTGTTACGCTGAGAGCCGCGCAGCACCACCTCGTCCACACTGTAGAACTTGCACACCTGGCTGATGATCAGGCTGGGGGTGGGCAGGGCATTGCCCTCGGATTTAAACATATCGTCAATGGCCCGGGAAATATTGGGAAGATCCAGAGGCATATCGTTCAGATCCCGGTAGGCCATGATCTTCTTCACGGTGCCTTCGATGGCACGGACATTGTTGGTCACATTGATGGCGATGTAGTTGCACACATCATCGTCCAGGTTCAGACCCAGATTCTTGGCCTTATTTCGCAGGATGGCCATGCGGGTCTCGTAATCCGGGCTTTCGATGCTGGCAAGCAATCCCCACTCAAAGCGGGTACGCAGACGGTCCTCCAGGGTCAGCATATCACTGGGCTTCCGGTCGGAGGTCATGACGATCTGCTTATGCTCCTCGTAGAGCTTATTGAAGGTATGGAAAAATTCCTCCTGGGTGGATTCCTTGCCGGCGATGAACTGGATATCGTCGATGAGGAACAGATCCGCTTCCCGGTATTTGCTGCGGAATTCGATGTTTTTACCCGTCTGGATGGCGGTGATCAGCTCGTTGGTAAACTGGTCGCCCTTGATGTAGACGATGTTGGCATCGGGCTTCTGCTTACGGATGCCGTTGGCGATGGCGTACAGCAGGTGGGTCTTGCCAACGCCGGGGGGGCCGTAGATGAACAGGGGGTTATAGACCTGGCCTGGAGTTTTGGAAACGGCAATGGCGGCGGAGTGGGCGAAGCGGTTGGAGGGACCCACCACGAAATTGTCAAAGGTGAACTGGGGGTTAAAGTCCATGGAGGTGGGGGACTTACCCTTAGACTTTCTGGC
>JBGVJN010000084.1:0-3279 GCA_045129455.1 Faecousia sp.
GAGAAAACCCGCCCCAGATCGTGGTGGACCGCATCAACGTGGAGCTGAATGACATCATCCGCTGCAAGTACGATGTGATTTATATGTCCGCCCAGAAGCTGGTGCAGAATTCTCTGGAGCATGGCTATCTGGTTGGCTCCCGTGGTTCTGTTGGCTCTTCCATCGTTGCTTATATGGCGGGTATCACAGAGGTAAACTCTTTCCCGCCTCACTACCGCTGTCCCAATCCCCAGTGTAAGCACACCACCTTTGATGTGCCCAAGGGCTTCGGCTGCGGTGCTGACCTGCCGGATGCGGTGTGTCCCAAGTGTGGTACGCCCTTTGAAAAGGACGGCTTCAACATCCCCTTCGAGACCTTCCTTGGCTTCGGAGGTGACAAGGTGCCGGATATCGACCTGAATTTCTCCGGTGAGTACCAGGCGAAGGCACACGCATACTGCGTGGAAATGTTCGGAAAATCCCATGTTTTCCGTGCCGGAACCATTGGTACCGTGGCTGAAAAGACCGCTTTTGGCTATGTAAAGAAGTACCTAGAGGAGCGTGGCCTTTCTGCTCCCATGGCGGAAAAAAACCGTCTGGCTGCCGGCTGCGTAGGCGTACGCAGAACTACCGGACAGCATCCCGGCGGTCTGGTGGTCATCCCCCAGGAAAATGAGATCTGGGATTTCTGCCCTGTGCAGCACCCTGCGGACGACCCCAATTCTGACCAGATCACCACCCACTTTGAATACCACTCCATGGAGGAAAACCTCCTGAAGCTGGATATGCTGGGTCACGATGACCCCACCATGATCCGCATGATGGAGGATATGACCGGCGTGGATGCCAAGCAGATCCCTCTGGACGATAAGAAGACCATGTCCATCTTCACTTCCTCCAAGGTGCTTGGTTATGAGAACGATCCTGTGCTGGGCCCCACCGGCGCCGTTGCGATCCCGGAGTTTAATACCCGGTTTACCCGTGGCATGCTTATGGATACCATGCCCACGAAATTTGATACGCTGCTGCGTCTTTCCGGCTTCTCCCACGGTACGGATGTGTGGCTGGGTAACGCCAAGGATCTGATCACCTCCAAGACCGCATCCGTTGACGAGGCCATCGGCTGCCGTGACGATATCATGATCTATCTGATCTCCTGCGGCATGCCGGAAAAGCGCTCCTTCAAGATCATGGAGGCGGTGCGTAAGGGCAGAGGTCTGCCCGACGGCGCGGAAGAGGAGATGCGTGCTGCCGGCGTGCCGGATTGGTACATCGGCTCCTGTAAAAAGATCAAGTACTTGTTCCCCAAGGCCCATGCGGTAGCCTATGTTATGATGGCGTTCCGTATTGCCTGGTTTAAGGTCTACCATCCGCTGGCCTTCTATGCTGCATACTTCTACCGCAGAAGCCAGAAGGGCGGCTTTGACGCGGTGCTGATGACCAAGGGTATCGAGGCTGTGAAGGCGAATATCGAAGCCATCGATGCTAATGAGGATGCCACTGCCAAGGATGAAGACCTGCTGACCACGCTGGAGGTCACCTACGAATTTTACCTGCGTGGCTTTGAATTCCTGCCCATCGATATCTACCGCAGCCACGCAACGAAATTCCTGATCTGCGACGGCAAGATCCTGCCGCCTTTCGTGGCAATCTCCGGTCTGGGCGAAAGTGCCGCCTGGGATATCATGGAGGGAAGAAAGGACAAGCAGTTCCTTTCCGTCGAGGAGTTCTCTTTGGCCTGTCCCAAGGTATCCAAGACACATATCCAGATGCTCAAGGAGGCAGGTGCCTTCGGTGATCTGCCGGATACCAGCCAGGTGAGCCTGTTTTAAATTCTGTGTAAAGGTAATATCGAAGCGTAACTGCTATTACTTTCAGCAGGGAACAAAGGAGGAAGAAGCATGAGGATCTTATTTATCGGTAACAGTTATACCTACTTTAACGATCTTCCCCATATCGTTGAAAAGCTTGCCCGGGATTCCGGGGTGGATGTAACCGTGGATTCTGTTACCCGGGGCGGTTGGTATCTGCATAAGTATCTGGATGTGGAGAATGAACACGCGGCAAAACTTCGTGAATTGGCCTCCCAGCATCACTATGATATTTGCGTTCTGCAGGAGCAGAGCCTGGCTCCGGCCATTGGGTTTCCGGTATTTCAGGACGGTGTCATGCGGATCACGCAGTTTCTGTCTTCTGCGGCTGACAGGTTTGTCCTCTATGCCACTTGGGGAAGAAAAGAGGGACATCCGGCTTTGGCTGAGCATGGCTTGACTCCGGTATCCATGATGGAAGCGCTGGAGGAAAGCTACTGCCGTGTTGGCGCGCAGATCGGTGCTGCTGTAGCTCCGGTGGGCAGAAATTTCGCCAGTATCCGACAGGCGCTTCCGGAACTGGAGCTTTATGACCCGGACCGCACCCATCCCAGCTATGCAGGCAGCTGCATAGCAGCGCTCACACTTTACCGCCGTATCTTTGGAGTACTTCCCGAGCAAACGGGAAGCTTGCAGTTGGATAAGGCAGAACTGGATACGATACTGGAAATTGTTGCAAATCAGAAGATGTTATGATATACTGACCTGGGGTGATCAATTATGCAAGATATCGGAATGCAATTTCATATTCGCTGCGTCGAGGGTGATGTAGGCCGTTATGTTTTCCTGCCCGGTGATCCCGGCAGATGTGAGGCCATTGCCGCCCATTTCGACGATCCTGTACATATCGGCATGAATCGTGAGTACAACATCTACACCGGCACATTGCTGGGTCAGAAGGTATCCGTCTGCTCCACCGGCATCGGCGGCCCCTCTGCCGCCATCGCTATGGAGGAACTGGCTGCCATCGGAGCCGATACCTTCATCCGTGTGGGCACCTGCGGCGGTATCGATCTGAATGTGCTGCCCGGAGATGTGGTGGTTGCCACCGGTGCCATCCGCTTTGAGCATACCTCTCTGGAGTACGCGCCCATAGAGTTCCCGGCGGTCCCCGATTTTGATATCACGGCGGCGCTGAAGGCCGCCAGTGAGGATCTTGGCTACCGCACCCATACCGGTGTTGTTCAGTGTAAGGATTCCTTCTACGGCCAGCATGCGCCTGAGAAGTCTCCTGTGTACTATGATCTGCTCCAAAAGTGGGAAAGCTGGAAGCGCCTTGGTGTCAAGGCCAGCGAGATGGAATCCGCGGCTCTGTTTGTGGTGGCTTCTGCGTTGGGAGTGCGCTGTGGCAGCTGCTTCCATGCTGTCTGGAACCAGGAGCGGGAAAAGCTTGGTATGGCCATGCCCATGACGGAGGATACCTCCGGCG
>JBGVJN010000085.1:0-5255 GCA_045129455.1 Faecousia sp.
ACGGCTGGTACTACCGTGAGTGGGCACCGGCAGCGGAGGCAATGTATCTGACCGGTGACTTCTGTGGCTGGGATCGCCGTGCCTGTCCCATGGAGAAAAAGGACAACGGCGTCTTCGAAGTCTTCCTTCCCGGCAAGGATGCGCTGAAGGACGGTCAGCGGGTCTGCGCCGTGGTGATCCACAACGGCCAGGAGCTGGACCGGATCCCTCTGTACGCCAATTATGTGGTGCAGGATCCCTATACCACCGGCTGGAGCGCCGCGATCCATATTCCCCAGGGTGAATTTGTTTGGACAGATCGCAGCTTCAAGCCCAAGAAGAATCTGTTTATCTACGAATGCCATATTGGCATGGCCCAGGAAGAGGGCAAGGTAGGCTCTTACAATGAATTCCGTGAGAAGGTGCTGCCCCGGATCCATGCGCTGGGTTACAATACCCTGCAGATCATGGCCATTATGGAGCATCCTTATTATGCATCCTTTGGCTACCAGGTGACCAACTTCTTCGCCTCTTCCTCCCGTTTCGGCACACCGGAAGAGTTGAAGGCGCTGATCAATGCTGCCCATGAGCTGGGCATCGCGGTGCTGCTGGATGTGGTCCATTCCCATGCCTCCAAGAATACCCGTGAGGGCATCAACGAGTTTGACGGCACAGCGTATCAGTTCTTCCACGACGGCCCCAAGGGCGACCACAGTGCCTGGGGCACCAAGTGCTTCGACTACGGCAAGCATGAAGTGCTGCACTTCCTGCTGTCCAATCTAAAGTACTGGCAGACGGAATTCCACTTCGACGGCTTCCGTTTCGACGGCGTCACCTCCATGCTCTACCATGACCATGGCCTGGGTACCGCCTTTACCAGCCCCGCACAGTATTTCTCCATGAATACCAATACGGAAGCGGTGACTTACCTGCAGCTGGCCAATGAGCTGGTGCGCCAGGTGGATCCCAACGCCATCACCATCGCAGAGGATACCTCCGCCATTCCCGGTCTGTGCCGTCCCATCAGTGACGGCGGTATCGGCTTTGATTACCGCCTTGCCATGGGCGAGCCGGATATGTGGATCCGGCTGATCAAGGAGAAGCGGGATGAGGACTGGGATCTGAACAATATCTACTATGAGCTGGCCAACCGCCGTGTTAAGGAAAAGGTCATCGGTTATGTGGAATCCCACGACCAGGCTCTGGTGGGCGATAAGACGATCATGTTCCGCCTGTGCGATGAGCAGATGTACTGGGGCATGGAGGACGGCCAGGAGAATATGACCGTGGAGCGGGGCATGGCACTGCACAAGATGATCCGCCTGCTGACCATGAGCCTGGGCGGCGAAGGCTACCTGACCTTCATGGGCAACGAATTCGGCCATCCCGAGTGGATCGACTTCCCCAGAGAAGGCAACGGCTGGAGCTACCATTACTGCCGCCGCCAGTGGAGCCTTGCGGATAACCCCCGACTGCGCTACAAGTATCTCAATGCCTTCGACAAGGCTATGGTGGATATGGCCAAGAAGCAGCGTGTGCTGCCCGGCAGAGATAAGCAGCTGAAGTTGTCCAATGAAGATAAAACGCTGGTTTATAGCCGTGGCGGGGCCCTCATGGCCTTCAATTTCCACCCGGTGAATGCTTATGACGGCTACTTTATCCCTGTGGAAGAGGAAGGAAACTACAAGGTGATCTTCTCCACCGACGATTACTGCTTCGGCGGTCGCGGCCGTGTGTACCACATGACCTATACCGCCCAGAAAAATGAGGACGGCAAGATCGGCTTCAAGGCGTACCTGCCCAACCGGACTGCTGTGGTCTTCTGTAAGGAAAAATAAACGGAAGGGCTGCGGCAAATGCCGCGGCCCTTTTTGCTTGCATGAGGAGGGCAATTATGGACTATTTGATCGTAGTGGATATGCAAAATGACTTCATCGACGGAGCGCTTGGCACAAAGGAAGCCCAGGCCATCGTGCCGTATGTGAAGAAGAAAATCGAGACCTTCCCCGGTAAGGTTTTCTTTACCCGGGATACCCACAGGGAAGACTATATGCAGACACAGGAGGGTCGCAACCTTCCGGTACCCCATTGTATTCGGGATACCGAAGGTTGGCAGATCCGCAAGGAGCTGGAGGAACTGCGCACCACCGTTGCTATCGACAAGGATACCTTCGGCGCCCGGGATCTGGTGAAGGTCTTGGGGGAAGAGGAGAAGCTGGACAGTGTCACCTTCCTGGGACTTTGCACGGATATCTGCGTGATCTCCAATGTGATGCTGGTGAAGGCCTTCTTCCCGGAGGTACCGGTGACCGTGGATGCTGCCGGCTGCGCCGGCGTGACGCCCCGGAGCCATGCCACCGCGTTGGATGCCATGGAGGCCGTGCAGGTGAAGGTGATCAACCGCTGAGAGCATAAAAATACAGGCACAGGAGAGTCCTGTGCCTGTTGTTTATTTGCAGTATTCTTCAATAGCCAGATGGGCGAAGCGGGCAGTACCTTCTCCACCGGCGGTATTGATATTTGCGGTCATCTCATCTCCGGCGATGTACATCTGGCCCAAACCTTTTAAGATCTGCTTGGTGCAGGTGTAGTAATGCTCCGTGATATAGCCCTGCAGCTGACCGATCAGCGCCTGTACCTGGGAGTCATCGGGAGAAAGGTGACGAAGATGGCCAAGCTGAGCAAAAATGTCCATCAGACCGTCCCCGGTGCTGCGCATTTGCTGGGGTGAGACATGGGCGGTCTTCTGGGCAAATTCCTTGTAGGCATCGGTGCTGCCCCATTTTTCTCGTGCCTGTGCTGTGTAGCGGTCAAACTCATTGGTATCAAATGCGGAAGGGTTCATTGGTATCACTCCTGTATCTTGTATTTGTCGGGCATGGGCGATCAGCTCCTCCAGATGCTTCTTTTGCAGCTCGAGAAGTTCGATCTGCTGCGCAAGTGCTTCTTTGGGATCAAAGCCGGGAGAGTCCAGAATGCCCTTGATCTGCTTCAGAGGGAACTGAAGATGGCGGAAGAACAGGATCGCGTGAAGCCGCTGCAAAGCAGCCTCATCATACAGTCGATAACTGGCTTCTGTTACGGTGGTCGGCTTCAATAGCCCAATGGCATCATAATGGTGCAGTGTACGCACGCTGATGCCGGTGAGCCGACAGATCTGCTTTACAGTCATCATGTTCATCCCCTCCTGATGATGCAATTATAAACTATAACGCAAGGTGAGAGTCAAGAGGAAATGCGGAAAATGTTGAAAAAAGCTTTTCATAGACCGCAGGATGTGCTAAAATGAGGAAAAGGAGCGTGATCCCGTGAAAAAAGTGAAGATCACTGTGGTGCGCAAAGCCTGCTACCCGGACTTGATGGAAAAATACGAAAATCCCATCGAGCATGCGTGCGATGTGGCTGAGGGTCAGGTTTGGATCGCCAACGGCTGGGAAAAGCCAAAAGGATTGTGCGACAGCGCCTGGGAAAGTATGTTCCCATTTGTGAGGGCCCTTGCTCAGGGCGGCGGGAATTTCTATGACGGCTGGATGAAAGATCCCAAGTCCGCCATGATCAGCTGCAACGATGGCTTCCGTCCTGTCAGCTTCTATATCGAAGCGCTGGATGAGGATGCCTGTGAGATTCCTCGATAACCAACTTCTTGGGTGCGGATGGAGATATAAGCATGGAACAGGATATTAACAGCTTGCCGCCTTGGGAGCTTTTGCTCAAGCGGATACTTTGGACACAGATCGGCCAGCTTCATGATCAGCGGATACTGGATTTTGGCAGCGGTATTGGTGTTACCGCAAATTACTATGCCGCAGAAAATGATGTGGTTGCGGTGGAACCTTCCGAAGAAAGTATCCGGCAGCGGTGGGATGATCATTCTTACCGCCAGATCCTTGGCAGTACGGATGCACTTCGGGCCATGGAAGATGAATCTTTCGATGTGATATTTTGCCACAATGTGCTGGAATACGCATCAGATCGGGAAGAAATTCTTCGTGAATTTCATCGTCTGCTGAAACCGCAGGGCATCATTTCCCTTGTGAAGCATAACCGACCCGGCAGAGTGATGCAGATGGTGGTTCTACTCAATGAATTTGAAAAGGCGGATGCTTTGCTGAACGGAGAGGACGGCTGCGCTTCGGCCTATGGCACGATCCATTATTACGAGGATGCAGACATCGCCAAATGGTGCAATGGTTTTCGGATAAAGGAAACCTTCGGTATCCGCACATTCTGGGATCTACAGCAAAAGCAGGAGTGTCACAAGGATCCTTCATGGCAGGAAAAGATGATTAAAGCAGAACTGCGGGTTTCTCAAATCCCACCTTACCGGGATATTGCGTTTTTTCACCATTTGATTTTGGTCAAAGAGGATGTATGATCTATGCTGACAAATCAGGAGATATGGAAAATTGCCCTTCAGCAGTCGGCATATGATTCGGGCTGCTTGCCGGAGGATTTTTTGAAGGCGGAGAATGTGGTGACGATCTCCCAAAAGTATCCTCAAGCTAGAAAATATCTGAAGCTGCCGCTAAGCTGTGATCTGGTTTCCTACGGTACCAACATCGTGGCACAGGTAAGTGAGGAAATTGCACCTCTGGTGAAGGAATACATAGACCGTTACCCGGTGGAGCATTGTTTCGAAACACCCAATCTTCATGTGCTGGATGAAATGCTCCGGCCTTACGGACAGAAGATCTGCTTTATGGCGGAGTATTTTCTGCCGGATGTAGATGCGGTGAAAGAATTGCCTTGCGAATATGAACTGCGTATTCTGCATCAAGAGGATTTCGCAACCTTGTATTTGCCACAGTGGAGCAATGCTTTGTGTGAGGATCGTAAGCATCTGGATATATTGGGTGTTGGCGCTTATGATAACGGTAAGCTGATTGGTTTGGCTGGATGCTCTGCGGATTGCGAAATGATGTATCAGATCGGTGTGGATGTATTGCCGGAGTACCGCCGGAAGGGAATTGCTTCCGCACTGACCAGCCGCTTGGCTTTGGAGATTCTGGCCTTGGACAAGGTCCCGTTTTACTGTGCTGCATGGTGCAACATCAAGTCCGTCCGCAATGCCATTCGCAGCGGTTTCCGCCCTGCGTGGGTTGCAATGACTGCGAAAGACATATCTTTTGTGGACCAAATGAATCGAGAGTGATTTGGTATGACCGTTAGGAATGCAGAACTTGAAGATATGAAGCAGTTGGGACACATCATGGCTATGTCCTTTCGGACTGCTTTTTCGGAGTTTGTTACTAAGCGAACATTGGATGCCTGTACGC
>JBGVJN010000086.1:0-8894 GCA_045129455.1 Faecousia sp.
GACCATCGCCGTGCGGCAGATGGCGCCTCAAATGCCGCCTCAGATTCTGTGCCTGGTTGGCCCTCCCGGTGTGGGTAAGACCTCCATTGCTTATTCCATTGCCAGAAGCTTAAATCGAAAGATGGCCCGGATCTCTCTGGGCGGTGTTCACGATGAGGCGGACATCCGGGGGCACCGGAAGACCTATGTGGGCGCCATGCCCGGCCGTATCATGACCGCGCTGACCCAGGCAGGCAGCTCCAATCCGCTGCTTTTGCTGGACGAGGTGGACAAGATGGGTTCCGACTATCGGGGCGATCCCAGCGCGGCGCTGCTGGAGGTGCTGGATGCGGAGCAGAACAAGACCTACCGGGATCACTATATTGAGGTGCCCTACGATCTTTCGGATGTGATGTTTATCACTACTGCCAATACCCTGGATACTGTCCCCAGACCCTTGCTGGACCGCATGGAGATCATCGAGCTTGGTTCCTACACCGATGAGGAGAAGCTGATGATCGCGAAGAAGCATCTGCTTCCCAAGCAGATGGAAAAGCATGGCCTTAAAAAGGCACAGCTGCGCCTGGGCGACGATGTGATCCGGGAGATCATTTCCTGCTATACCCGGGAATCCGGCGTCAGAAGCCTGGAGCGGTGCTTTGCGGACATCTGCCGCAAGGCGGATATGCAACTGCTGGAGGGTGATGCCGCCAAGCGTATCACCGTCACCGGCAGCAATCTGGAAACCTTCCTGGGCGTGCGGAAATTCCTTCCCGACCGCCTGCCGTCTTCGGATCAGATCGGCCTTGTCACCGGCCTTGCCTGGACTTCTGTGGGCGGCGAGGTGCTGGAGGTGGAAGTGAATGTGATGGAAGGCAGCGGCAAGCTGAACCTCACCGGTAACCTGGGCGATGTGATGAAGGAATCTGTCCAGGCAGCTATGAGCTACATTCGCGCAAATTGCCGCAGCCTGGGTATTCAGGAGGATTTCTACAAGACCAAGGATATCCATGTCCATTTCCTCGAGGGTGCTGTGCCTAAGGACGGCCCTTCCGCAGGTATTACTGTCTGCACGGCATTGGTCTCCGCCCTTACCGGCGCAAAGGTGCGTCGGGATGTGGCCATGACCGGTGAGATCTCCATCCGTGGCAGAGTGCTGCCCATCGGCGGACTGAAGGAAAAGACCATGGCTGCTTTGCGCCACGGGATCACCACGGTGATCATCCCTGCCGATAACGAGAAGGATCTGCAGAAGATCGACCAAACGGTCCGCTCCTGCCTGAATTTCATCACCGCAAAGACCGTGGACACCGTGCTGCAGGCGGCATTGATCCCTGCAAGAAGTGAGGTCATCCCCGCTATTTTGAATGCGATCCCCGAAGATGTAAAGACCAAGTCCCGCAAAAGCGGGATCCGCCAGTGAGGTGCGCCATGAATTTTCAGAATGTGGAATTTCATATCTCCGCCGCGGCTCCCAAGGATTTTCCCCGGGATCGGCTGCCGGAGATCGCTTTTGCCGGCAAGTCCAATGTGGGAAAGTCCTCGGTGATCAACCGGATCCTGCAGCGCAAGAACTTTGCCCGTGTGGGTGAAAAGCCCGGCAAGACCATCCATGTGAATTACTTTACGGTGGATAAGAAGTGCTACTTCGTGGATCTGCCCGGCTACGGTTATGCCCAGGTCTCCCAGAAGGAAAAGGATCGCTGGGGCAAGCTGATGGAGGATTATTTCGCGGCAGGTCGCATCGATCTGGGCGTGTTCATCGTGGATGCCCGCCATGCGCCTACCAACAACGATATCACCATGGCCCGTTGGTTCCTGGATAGCGGCTGCCCCTTTGTGGTGTTGGCCAACAAGCTGGACAAGGTAAAGAAGAGCCAGATCGAGGGAAATCTGAAGGTGATCCGTGAGGATCTGGAGCTTCCTGAGGATTGTCCCGTGATCCCCTTTTCCGCGGAGAAGGGCGACGGCCGGGATGCGCTGGTAAAGCTGATCCTGCAGGCAGCAGGGGAATAAAACAAAAAGTCCACAGCCGTGGAAACTTTTCTTCAAGACAAATAATAAAATTCCCGGAATGCTAACGCATTTCGGGAATTTTTATGCAGTATTGGAGGAAAGGGGCCGTTCAAAACCGTTTCCTCACTGTGGCGCGCCGCCCTTGGCTGTGGACTTTTTTGTGGCTGATCAGATGCCCTTCAGTGCCTGGGCCAGCTGGTCGGGGCAGGAGGTGGACTTCATGCCGCAGGTGATGCCCTCCAGACGGGAGATCACTTCAGTGACGGGCTGGCCTTCCACCAGGGCGGCGATGCCCTTCAGGTTGCCGTTGCAGCCGCCGATGAAGGTCACATTGGTTACGACACCGTCAGTCACATCAAAGAGGATGCGCTGAGAGCAGGTGCCTTTGGTCTTGTATTCGTACTGCATGGGGATTCATCCTTTCTTTATTTGGTAAGCTCTGCTGTCCGGGCGTTCACAAGATCCAGCAGTGCCTGGGGCGGCAGGAGCATCTGATGCCCTCGTGCGCCTGCGGAGACTGCGATCTCATCAAAGTCAAGACAGGATCTGTGGAAATAGGTGGGATACCGCTTTTTCATGCCAACAGGGGAGCAGCCGCCCCGGATGTAGCCGGTCAAAGCCAGAAGTTCCTTCACAGGTACCAGCTCAATACTCTTGTCGCCGGCGGCCTTTGCGGCCTTCTTAAGATCCAGCTCCCGGTCCACGGGGATGCAGAATACCGTGATCCCGTTGCGCTCGCCCCGGGCGACCAGCGTCTTGAACATCTGTTCCGGGGGATAGCCCACGGCCTGCGCCGCATGGAGTCCGCTGAGATCCTGCTCGACGTATTCATAGAAGACCTCACGGCAGGGGATCTTTGCTTTTTCGATCAGCCGAATGGCATTTGTTTTTGCTGACATATGTATCACCGGGGATATTATACGGTAAAATATCGCCGGTTGCAAGAGGAAATTATAAATATCCCCACATACTTGCCTTTTGAAAATTTATGTGCTAGAATACGGTAAGAATTTACGATAAGAGGCGATTACCATGGAAGAAACCACCGTTGCAAAGAAAAGAATGCTATCCGGCATCAAGCCCTCCGGCGATCTGACCCTGGGCAGCTACCTGGGTGCTATCCGCAATTGGGCAGAGCGTGCCGATGAATACGATTGCTACTACTTTATGGCGGACCTGCATGCCATTACAGTCCGACAGAATCCTGCGGACCTGCGCCGCCGTACCCTGGAGCAGCTGGCGCAGTACATTGCCTGCGGTCTGGACCCGGAGAAGAATACCTTGTTCGTCCAGAGCCATGTGCATCAGCATGCGGAGCTGGGCTGGGTGCTGGATTGCTACGCCATGTTCGGCGAGCTGAGCCGCATGACCCAGTTTAAGGATAAGTCTGCTAAGAACGCGGATAATATCAATGGCGGCCTGTTTACTTATCCCGCACTGATGGCTGCGGACATTTTGCTGTATCAGCCGGATCTTGTGCCTGTGGGTGAGGATCAGAAGCAGCATGTGGAGCTGTGCCACACCATTGCCCGCCGTTTCAACGGCATTTACGGCGATGTATTCAAGATCCCCGAGCCCTTTGTTCCCAAGGTCGGCGCCCGGATCATGAGCTTGACCAATCCTACCGCAAAGATGTCCAAGTCTGAAAATGAAGACACCGGCCGCATCGTGCTGATGGATACTCCTGAGTTTATCATGAAGCAGTTCAAGCGTGCCATCACCGATTCCGATACAGAGAACTGTGTCCGCTACGACAAGGAGAATAAGCCCGGTGTTGCCAATCTGATGACTATCTACTCTGCCTGCACCGGCCGCACCTTCGAGCAGATCGAGGCGGAATTCGCAGGCTGCGGCTATGGCGCTTTCAAGCCCAAGGTGGGCGAGGCGGTGGTGGAGACATTGCGTCCCATTCGTGAGGAAGCAACCCGAATCATGAAGGATAAGGCCTATCTGGAGCAGGTGTACCGCGATGGCGCACAGAGGGCCTCCTATGTGGCAGAGAAGACCCTTCGCAAGGTCTACAAGAAAGTCGGCTTCCTGGCAAGATAATAAAAAGCGGAGCATTGGGCGGCGCACCACAGTGATAAAACGCCTCTAAAGGGCGTTTATCCGCACCGCTGTGCAGCAAAAATGCTCGCAATCCACAAAGGATTCCTGTGCTTTTTGCTTTCATCGGCACAGATCTCCGCCCTTTAGAGGTGCTGCGCAGTTTTGAAGTGGAAACTTTTCTTCAAGACAAATAATAAAATTCCCGGAATGCTAACGCATTTCGGGAATTTTTTATGCAGTATTGGAGGAAAGGGGCCGTTCAAAACCGTTTCCTCACTGTGGCGCGCCGCCCTTAGCTCCGCTTTTTTACATAAACAGGTAAAGTGCTAGGGTGAGTAGCGCGGTGTTGTTGTCCTCCTTGCAGTCTCCGGCCATCAAAAGAAGCAGCACGATGATCAGAAGATCTCCTGTATCGAAATCCTTCGGCAGAAGTCTTCGCAGAAAACCCATGGCATCGGAGCGCTCCTGGGGCTTTGACGGAGCGCAAGGGGATGGCTGGGGTTGCGGCTCATGCGGATGCGTTTGCTCCAGCTCCGGGCACGGGGGCGGCTCATGGCGGGGCTTTTCCTCCTGTGGGGCATCCAGCACGATATTTTTCCGGTATGTACCGTCACTCTGAGGAATATAGCGGTTATACATAGCTTCACCTGCCTGTGATCAGTTTGCTGCTTCCCAGAACGGTGGCTGCGATCCCGGCGATTTTGGCGGCCCGCATTGCCTTTTCCAGCTTCATAAGCCGTTCTCTTGCCAGATACGGCCCAAGGGAACGCAAGAGTGATTGCTGATTTTTGTCGATATTGGTCTGCTGCGCTACAGAGAATACCCGCTGCAGCGTACCGGGATCTACACCGGGCATCAGCTGCTGAGGCTTGACCGGCGGCCTGGATGGTTGAGGATCGGCCTGCTGGGGCTGGCTCTGGGTCAGACTTTGCGCCATGGCCATGATCTTTTCCATCATGTCGGGATTGCTCAGTACCGCACCCAGCTTATCTTCCATCTCACTCACTGCCTTCACCTCCATATTGCTTCAGTAACGCCTGGATCTGTGGGGATCGAAGCAGCTGCTCAACTGTAGATTTCAGCTGATCCATGTCTCCGCTCTCGGCTTGGGCCATGGCCTGGCGGACCCGCTGAGGGTCGGCTTGCTCCAGATGGCGCAGAAGCTGCTGCCCTTTTGAGCTTTGGGCAAATTCCGTGATACGTTTGTAGGTCTGCTCTTCTGGGGGCTGGGAAGATCTGTTCATATACTTTGCCTCCTTGGTCGACTGATTGGGTCTAAGTCAGTATATGATCCCGGATGGTTGATCGTGCAGATGAATAATCCTTTAAAAAATGTGAAAACCGGTGGAAATTTTGAGATAACTGTGGTATACTGTTCACAACTGTCTGGGAGGATATGCTGCTGATGAAAGTTTTGGTCATGTCAGATTCTCACGGGATGCGCAGCTTTATGCGCTATGCTGTGACGGCTGTGAAGCCTAATGTGATCGTCCATCTGGGAGATCACTACGATGATGGCAGCATCATCGCTGAAGAAAATGACAGCATCCGCTTTCTGCAGGTCCCCGGCAACTGCGACCGGTATCGCTGCTATCCGCCTCAGCCGGAGATCCTGTCCTGCGACATCGGCGGTGTGCGTTTTTATATGACCCACGGGCACCTTCATGGCGTGAAGATGAGTACCGGCAGACTCATTCGGGACGCTGCCGAAGCTAAGGCCTCGGTGGTGCTTTACGGCCATACCCATCAGGCTGATTGCCGACAGGAGCAGGGGATCTGGATACTTAATCCCGGCACTTGCGGCTCCTGGGGCGGCACCGTGGGCGTAATTACCGTCGAAAACGGGCAGGTTATTCAATGCACCATACTTGATCAAAATGACTTGGAGGAACAGACATGATCCTTGCTATCGATATCGGCAATTCCAATCTGGTGATCGGAATATTGGAGGATGATCAGATTCTCTTTGAGTCCCGTCTGCGCACCGACAGTACCAAGACATCCGACGAATACTGCATCGACCTGAAGATGCTTCTGGAGGTCTATGGGATCGACTCTCACGCTATTGAGGGCTGCATTATCGCATCCGTCGTTCCCCAGGTGCTTAATTCCATGCAGACCGCGGTGATGAAGCTCACCGGCAAGACCAGCCTGGTGGTTGGCCCTGGGATCAAGACGGGTCTTAAGATCCAGGTAGAGAATCCTGCCCAGACAGGCGCGGATCTGGTGGTCGGCTGCGTGGCTGCGCTGCGGGAGCATAAGGCGCCGCTGATCGTCATCGATATGGGTACGGCAACCACTATGGTGGTGCTGGATAAGACCGGCGCTTTCATCGGCGGCTGCATCAGCCCCGGTGTACGGATCTCCATGGACGCGCTGACAGAGCGCACCGCACTGCTTCCCGGCCTGCAGCTGGATCAGCCCAAGCGTGCCATCGGAAGAAATACCATCGAATGCATGCGCAGCGGTCTGATGATGGGCTCTGCCGCCATGCTGGACGGCATGATCGACCGGATGGAACGGGAACTGGGCTATCCCACTACAGTGGTGGCTACCGGCGGTATTGCCCGATTCGTGGTGCCTATGTGCGAGCATGAGATCTTCTATGATAAGGATCTGATCCTTAAGGGCCTGGCAGCGCTGTACCGTGAGAATAAGTGCTCCTGAGATCACTCTTGCATCCAATGCGCCTTTATGCTACAATGACACAAACGCCGGCAAGGCCGGCTGCTTCCCCGGAGGTGGCTCATGAATATCATTGAAAAAGTTATGGCAGGTTGGCAGACCTTCCTGGAGAAAGTCAACCCTGTTCTGCGCAAAGCCGGTCAGATCCTTACAAGGATCAGCGACGCGCTTTTAAAGGCCTGGGGCTTTATCTCCAGGATGCGCAAGCCCATCGCGGCGATCCCTGTGGCGGCTGCCGCGGTGATGCTGGCTCTTTATAACCTGGGCCATTTGCCTGCGGTTGTGGGCATCGGTCTGATGGAGAACGGCTCTTTTACTTTGCAGATTGCCCGTGTGATCGCTGTGTTTATCCCGTGTATCATTACAGGATTGTGCCTGCTGCTGATGTTCTGCTCCCGCAGGATCCTGACTCCCTGGCTGGTCAGCGCCGTGACGCTGCTGATCCCGGTGATCATCCTGATCACCAATGTGTTTCCTGCATAATAAAAAGCACACTGCGTATAGCAGTGTGCTTTTTGTTTACAGAGTGTGAAGAATGGTGTAAAGCTCGTCCATGGTGTTGGCGATGGCGGCAGCGCCCGCAGCCTCCATGTCCTCCCGCAGACCGTAGCCCCAGCTGACACCTACGGTGGGAATGCCGTGCTTGTTGGCACCGATCACATCGTATTTGGTGTCGCCAACCATGATCGCCTTGCTGAAGGCAGGGATGCTCTCCAGAAGATAGGCGATGACCTCAGCCTTCTCACTGCGGACACCGTCCCGGGTAGCGCCGCAGATCTTTTCAAAATAGGGGGAAAAACCAAACTTGTCCAGGATCTCTATGGACATATCCTCCGGCTTGGAGGTGGCCACATAGAGCCGGTAGCCTTCCTGCTTCAGCTTTTCCAGAAGTTCCCGGATGCCGGGGTAGGGGAAGTTCTCGAATTTACCCACCTTTGTATATCTGCCCCGGTAAACTGCAATGGCTTCGTCAGTCTTTTCGGGATCTACACCGAAACGAATGAAGCTGTCTTTCAGGGGCGGGCCGACGAATACACGCAGGGTGTCCCGGTCGGGTATGGGCAGCCCAAAGTGGGAAAGTGCCAAAATGGCACAGTTGATGATGCCCTCGCCGGAATCGGTAAGTGTTCCGTCCAGGTCAAACAGAATGATCGTATCGTCCATGGTAAGCATCCTTTCTGTGTTATACATTGCCGGTAAACCGGCTGGTCATGGCGCCCAGATGGCCGTCCAGGCTGATATCCTTCAGGGTAAATTCTCCGCCATCATACTGTGCTACGGTGATGGATGCGTTGGATACCCAGGGAATGTCCTTCATATGCCCGAGCCCCAGACCGCTGCAGTGGCATTGGAGGGTACGGATGGGTGTGGCGTGGGTGGCGACGGCGACGGTGCGGCCGGGATTCTCTTCACAGATGCGGCGAAGGGTAGCCAAAACCCGCTGCTGCAGCTGCGCTACAGATTCACCCTCCGGGCAGACGCAGCTGCCAATGTGGGAAAGCCAGATGCCGTAGCTGTCCGGGAAATTCTGCTTCAGATCCTCGAAGCTATGGCCTTCCCAGGCGCCCGCATGGATCTCCCGCAGATCCTTCTCGGGAATTATGGAGATATTCATAAGGTCTGCCAGGGCTTTGCCGGTGTCATAGGCTCTGGATAGGTCGCTGGCGTAGACGGCCTCCACAGAGTAATGGGCAGCGACATAGGCGGCAGTAAGCTTAGCCTGGGTCAATCCCAGCTCGGTCAGCGGCATGTCCAGGCTGCCGGCAAATACGCTGCGGATATTCGCGGTGCTTTGCCCGTGGCGGATCAGGATCAAAGTAGTCATAGTCGTCTCCTATAAGAAAATCGGCAAGGCGGATGCCTTGCCGATCTGGCGGAGTGAGAGGGATTTGAACCCTCGCGCGCTTTTTAGACGCCTACTCCCTTAGCAGGGGAGCCCCTTCGGCCTCTTGGGTATCACTCCGAATCTTTAGCAAACAGTATTTACTTCATTGCCAAAGTATTCTAGCACACAGTCCCTGCAAAGTCAAGAACAAAATCAGTTTACTAAGAGAAAATACAATTCATCCGGGGTGTTTGCAATGGAAACGGCGCCGGACGCTTTCATTTCTTCTGCATTTCCATAACCCCAGGATACACCGATGGTGGGGATTTTGTGCTCTGCG
>JBGVJN010000087.1:0-28257 GCA_045129455.1 Faecousia sp.
CCGGGCAGCTCCAGGCCTTCCAGGAACTCCAGGGAAGCGCCGCCGCCGGTGGAGATGTGGGTGATCTTGTCAGCAAAGCCCAGCTGCTCGCAGGCAGCAGCGCTGTCGCCGCCGCCAACGATGGTCACAGCGTCGGAGTCAGCCAGAGCCTGCGCAACGGCGATGGTGCCCTTGGCCAGGGTGGGGTTCTCAAACACGCCCATGGGGCCGTTCCAGACCACAGTCTTGGCAGCCTTGGCAGTTGCGGCGAACTCGGCGCAGGCCTTGGGGCCGATGTCCAGACCCATCTGGTCAGCGGGGATGGCGGTGCAGTCCACATAGTCTACGGGGATCTCAGCGTCGATGGGGCTGGGGAAGGAAGCAGCGATGGCAGTGTCCACAGGCAGCAGCAGCTTCACGCCCTTGGCTTCGGCCTTGGCCATCATTTCCTTGCAGTAGTCCAGCTTCTCGTTGTCCACCAGGGACTTGCCCACGGTGTAGCCCTGAGCGGCCAGGAAGGTGTAGGCCATGCCGCCGCCGATGATCAGGGTGTCCACTTTCTCCAGCAGATTGTTGATAACATTCAGCTTGTCGGAGACCTTGGCGCCGCCCAGGATAGCAACAAAGGGACGCTCGGGGTTGGCCAGAGCCTTGCCCATGATGGAAACTTCCTTCTCCACCAGGTAGCCGCAGACAGCGGGCAGATAGTCAGCCACGCCGGCGGTGGAGGAGTGGGCACGGTGTGCGGTGCCGAACGCGTCGTTGACGAAGATGTCGGCCAGATCAGCCAGAGCCTTGCTCAGCTCGGGATCGTTCTTGGTCTCGCCTTTGATGTAGCGGGTGTTCTCCAGCAGCATCACGTCGCCGTTCTGCAGAGCAGCGGCCTTAGCCTTGGCGTCCTCACCGGCCACATCCGCAGCCATGATGACCTCCTTGCCCAGCAGCTCGCTGATCCGCTCAGCCACGATCTTCAGGCTCAGCTCGGGCTTCCACTCACCCTTGGGCTTGCCCATGTGGGAGCAGAGGATGACCTTGGCGCCCTGGTCGACCAGATACTTGATGGTAGGCATGGCAGCCACGATCCGCTTGTCGGAAGTGATCTTGCCTTCCTTGGTGGGAACATTGAAGTCGCAGCGGCACAGTACGCGCTTGCCGGCTACTTCAATATCTTCAATAGATTTCTTGTTGTAGTTCATATTGATTCCTCCAAAATCGTCGGGGTTGAGCCCCGCATTTTTCCATAGTCGCGCAAGTGGGGAAAATCCAGCTGCCGCAGCGCTTCGAAAACGGTGATGGCTACGGCGTTGCTCAGGTTCAGACTCCGGGCATCGCTGCGCATGGGAATGCGAAGACATTGCTCGTAGTGCTGCGCCAGAAAGTCTTCCGGAAGTCCTTTGGTCTCTTTGCCGAAGAATATGTAGCAGTCATCAGAGAACTGCGCCTCGGTGTAGCTGCGGGGAGCTTTGGTGGAAAGGCACCACATCTGCTCCACATGGTTTTTGGCAAAGAAATCGGCCAGATTTTCGTAGTCGAAGACCTCCACCATGTGCCAGTAATCCAGGCCGGCTCTGCGTACTGCCTTCTCGGAGATGTCAAATCCCAGAGGACGGATCAGATGCAGCCGGGCGCCGGTAGCGGCACAGGTGCGGGCGATGTTGCCGCAGTTCTGGGGGATCTCGGGTTCCACCAGCACGATATTGAGCAAATCCATCACCTCTGCGCTGAGCATAGCGGCTCTTTGGCCACTTGCTCACCTATTGTATGCGAAAGTTTCCGTAAAATCAACCCAAAAATTCGAAATTTCGCAACTTTTTTATAGAATTTACATAAAAGATTTTTCGGGGCTGGGAAATTTGTGAAAAATGCGGATTTGCCCTGGTTGGAGGCAAGACATTTGACAGAAAAAATCCTCGTGTGCAGGGGAAAATATAGAATTTTCTCAATTTTCCGAAACTTTTGTACCGATTCTACAGCGCCTTCTGCGTTTGTGCTGCACCAGGATCATGTCATCGCGACGGCCGACAGGCCCGTGGCGATCTCCCGCCTCATATAGCTTCCACCCCAGGGGAAGGTGTATGCGGGCCGATGTGGGCATCGGCCCCTACAGTTACCATCACACCTGTGCGTACGGGAGGCGTTACGCCCTGCGCAAGAACAATTTGTCCTATTGACAAAACCTCCGTTTTCGGGGTATAATAGCTCTGCATTTTGATAAAAGGCTGAGAAGAGAAGAGTAGGCGTGAAGCACCGGTCAGAGAGCCCCGTAAGGTGTGAGGGGGTACGGCAGCAGCGGCTGAACATGGTCTCGGAGCCGGACTGTCGATATTTAGGCAGCCCCGGGTGCGCCCGTCACAGCGTCAAGAGGCAGCTTTCGCTGCGAAGCAAGGTGGTACCGCGTCAATTTTGTCGCCCTTGGAGTGATCCCAGGGCGATTTTTTCATTTTTAGGAGGATCTTATATGTGCGATCATTGCAAGGGTAATTACTATATTACCACCCCCATTTACTACCCCTCTTCCAATCTTCACATCGGCCACGCCTACTGCACGGTAGCTACCGATGCCATGGCACGCTATAAGCGCCTGCAGGGCTTCAACGTCAAGTTCCTCACCGGCACCGACGAGCATGGCCAGAAGATCGAGGACAAGGCCAAGGAGGCAGGTGTCACTCCCCAGCAGTTCGTGGACAATATCGTGCTGGGCGAGAAGGGCGTGCTGGATCTGTGGAAGCTGATGAACATCTCCCATGACCGTTTTATCCGCACCACCGACGACTATCATGTGGCCGCGATCCAGAAGATCTTTAAGAAGATGTACGACAACGGCGACATCTATAAGGGCGAATACACCGGCAAGTACTGCAAGCCCTGCGAAAGCTTCTGGACGGAAAGCCAGCTGGTGGATGGCAAGTGCCCCGACTGCGGCCGTGAGGTGCAGGATGCCAAGGAGGAAGCCTACTTCTTCAAGCTTTCCAAGTACGCCGACCGGATCCGTGACCTGCTGGAGAACACCGATTTCCTGGAGCCCCGCAGCCGTGTCAACGAGATGGTCAACAATTTCATCAAGCCCGGTCTGGAGGATCTGTGCGTTTCCCGTACCAGCTTCACCTGGGGTGTGCCTGTGGATTTTGATCCCGGCCATGTGGTGTATGTGTGGATCGACGCGCTGTTCAACTATATGACCGCCCTGGGCTTTGAGAACGACAAGTATGAGGATGTGGAGCAGTTCTGGCCTGCCGATGTGCATTTTGTAGGCAAGGAGATCGTGCGCTTCCACGCGATCATCTGGCCTGCCATGCTCATGAGCCTGGACCTGCCCCTGCCCAAGAAGGTCTACGGCCACGGCTGGCTGAACTTCAACGGCGAGAAGATGAGTAAGTCCCGGGGCAATGTGGTGGATCCTTATATTCTGTCCGAGAAGTTCGGCGTGGACGCTCTGCGCTTCTTCCTGCTGCGCACCTTCCCCTTCGGCTCCGACGGTAACTTTACCAATGAGCTGCTGATGTCCACCATCAACACGGACCTGGCCAATACCCTGGGCAACCTGGTGAGCCGTACCGTGGCCATGAACCAGAAGTATTTCGGCAGCACCCTGGCCGAGGGCGGCGAGGCTGCGGAGCTGGACAATGACCTGAAGGCACTGGCTGCCGATGTGTGCGCCAAGTACGAAGTTCAGATGGATAAGTTCCAGTTCTCCGTGGCGCTGAACGAGGTATTCCGCCTGCTGGACCGTGCCAACAAGTATATCGACGAGACCACTCCCTGGATCCTGGCCAAGAGCGAGGAGACCAAGCCCCGTCTGCTGACCGTCATGAAGAACCTGTGCGAGTGCATCCGCATCGCCGCTATCCTCATCACGCCCTTTATGCCCGAGACCAGCACAAAGATCTTCGCCGCGCTGAATGTTCCCGCTGACCGCCAGGTTTGGGATGCCCAGGACTACCGGGCCGATGTTGTGTGGAATACCGTAGTGGGCGCACCGCTGTTCCCCCGTCTGGATGTGGAGAAGGAGCTGAAGGAGCTGGAGGAGCTGTCCAAGCCTAAGTCCACTATCGAGATCGAGCCTTACGCCCAGGAGAATGTGGATTTCGACACCTTCTGCAAGAGCGACTTCCGGGCGGTGAAGGTCAAGGCCTGCGTTCCTGTAAAGAAGAGCGACAAGCTGCTGCAGTTTACCCTGGATGACGGCACCGGCACCGACCGGCAGATCCTGTCCGGCATCGCCAAGTACTACAAGCCCGAGGAGCTGGTGGGCAAGACCCTGGTGGCTATCACCAATCTGCCCCCCAGAAAGATGATGGGCAGAGAGTCCTGCGGCATGCTGCTGTCCGCGGTGCATACCGACAAGGGTGAGGAGAAGCTGAATCTGATCATGATCAGCGATGCCATCCCTGCCGGTGCAAAGCTTTGCTGATATTTCCCAAGGCCCGGAGCTGACCGCTCCGGGCCTGTTTGTCAGGAAATCTGTCGGGGATGATTGACTTTTTCCGTATTTTATGAAATAATACTAAGGTTAAATTACAGAAAACAAGAGAGGGATATGTCTTATGACCCAATCCAGAACACATAACTGCGGCCAGCTGCGGCTGGCTGACGCAGGCAAGCAGGTGACCATCGTCGGCTGGATGGAAAATGTCCGTGAGGTGGGTGCCAACTTTGCCTTTGTGGTGCTGCGTGACTTCTACGGCACCACCCAGGTGGTCGTCGAGACGGAAGAAATGATGAAGATCATTAAGTCCGTCAACAAGGAATCCACCCTGTCCGTGACCGGTATTGTCCGGGAACGTGAGAGCAAGAATCCCAAGCAGCCCACCGGCGAGATCGAGGTGGTCCCCCAGAGCATTGAGATCCTGGGTAAGTGCCGCCATGCGCAGCTGCCCTTCGAGATCAACAAGTCCCGTGACGCTGACGAAAATGTAAGACTGAAGTACCGCTTCCTGGATCTGCGTAATCCTGCAGTGAAGCAGAATATCATCCTGCGCTGCCAGGTGGTGGCTGAGCTGCGCCGTCTGATGACCGAGAAGGGCTTCCTGGAGATCACTACCCCCATCCTCACCGCTTCCAGCCCCGAGGGTGCCCGTGACTATCTGGTGCCTGCCCGTAACCATCCCGGCAAGTTCTATGCGCTGCCCCAGGCTCCCCAGCAGTTCAAGCAGCTGCTGATGACCTCCGGCTTCGACAAGTATTTCCAGATCGCTCCCTGCTTCCGTGATGAGGACGCCCGTGCTGACCGCACCCCCGGCGAGTTCTATCAGATGGATATGGAGATGGCTTTCGCCAGCCAGAACGATGTTCTGTCCACCCTGGAGGATGTGCTGGTGCCTGTGTTTGAAAAGTACGGCAAGTACAAGCGGATCTCCGCTGCTCCCTTCCGTCACATTCCCTTCAACGAGGCTATGGAGCGCTACGGCTCCGACAAGCCCGACCTGCGTATCGACCTGGAGATCCAGGATGTGTCCGAGACCGTCCAGGGCTGCGGCTTCGGCCCCTTCGAGGGTGCGACCGTCAAGGCCGTGGTGGTCCACGACTTTACCCAGGCCAGAAAGTGGATCGACAAGCTGCTCGTGGATGTGGAAGTCCAGACCGGCAACAAGGCTTGCTGGGTCAAGGTGGACGAGCAGGGCAATCTCACCGGCGGCATCAGCAAGTTCCTGCTGGAGAAGCAGGAATCCTTCAAGGAGGCTCTGGGTCTGAAGCCCGGCAGCTTCGTGTGCATGGCTGCCGGCAAGAAGCCTGCTGCCCAGAAGACCGCGGGCGTGATCCGTACCATGCTGGGCAAGCGTGTTCCCGGCCACTTCGACGAGGAGCAGTACGCCATCTGCTGGATCGTGGACTTCCCCATGTACGAGCTGGACGAGGAGACCGGCACTGTGGACTTCTGCCACAACCCCTTCTCCATGCCCCAGGGCGGCATGCAGGCGCTGCTGGATGCCGAGGGCGATGTGGAGAAGCTGCTGGCCATCAATGCTGACCAGTATGACCTGGTGGTCAATGGCTATGAGTCCGCTTCCGGCGCCGTGCGTAACCACAACCCCGAGATCATGATCAAGGCCTTCGAGATGGTTGGCCGTGGTGAGGAAGAGGTCAAGGCCAAGTTCCCCGCTATGTACAATGCCTTCACCTACGGCGCGCCTCCCCATGCAGGTGCCGCTCCCGGTGTGGACCGTCTGATCATGCTGCTCACCGGCGAGGAGTCCATCCGTGAGGTCATCACCTTCCCCATGAACAAGAATGCCCAGGACCTGATGATGGGCGCACCCACCACCGTGGATCAGTCCCAGCTGGATACCGTCCATATCGCTCTGGTGGAAGAATAAAAACCAAAGCCCGCTGCTTTCGCAGCGGGCTTTTTGCGTCTTTAGATGGTTTCCAGTAGGGCTTCCAGCTGGTGCAGTGCCTGGATTTGATAGTGGGGCGTGATGCCGTTTTTGGGCTGCTTGCCCTTGGGATTGACCCAGCAGGTGAGCATGCCGGCATTGAGACCGCCCAGAATGTCGGAGGTGAGGCTGTCGCCCACGATCATGGCTTTGGCGGGATCGAAGCCGGGGATCTGCGCGAAGCAGCCGTCGAAGAATTCCTTTGCGGGCTTGTTGTGTCCCAACTCTTCGGAGATGAAGATCTTCTCGAACCAGGGGTATAGCTTCGCGCTTTCCAGACGGCCGGCCTGGACAGAGGCGGTGCCGTTGCTGGCGATAAATAACCGGTACTTTTTATGCAGCGATTTCACCGCTTCCTCCGCACCGGGGAGGAAGAAGTGACCGATGCCCAGATTTTCTTTGTAAAGCCGGCCGCATTTTTCCGGGTCGCCCTGGATCCCCACCTGTTCAAACAGGGTCTCGAACCGCTGCACCATCACCTGCTCCCGGGTCTTCTCGCCCCGCTCCAGCATCTGCCAGTAGCGCAGGTTGATGTGGTGGTAAAGCTCCAGCACCTCTTCCGTGGGGTCGATGCCGAAGGCTGCGAAGGTCTTGATGATGGCGGTGCGTTCCGCCATTTGAAAATCCAGGATGGTGTCGTCCAGGTCTAAAAACAAGAATTCGATCATCCCTGCTTCCTCCTGCAGATGGCGTTGGCGATGGCGGCGAATTCCGGGATACCCAGGGTCTCACCACGGACATTGGCATCAAAGCCTGCCTCCAGGATCACCTGCTCCGCTCCGGCTTTGCCCAGCTCCGGGAAGCCGGAGGCGATGCCGTTGCTGAGCTTCTTGCGGCGCATGGCAAAGCTGGCCCGCACCAGGCGGAAGAAGATGGCTTCATCGTCGATCTGCCAGGGACGGTGCTGGCGCACCTTCAGGGTCACCACTGCGGATGTGACCTTGGGCTGGGGCAGGAAGCAATGGGCCGGCACATCAAACAGAAGCTGAGGATGGGCATAGTACTGGCAGAATACGGTGAAGGCGCTGTAGTCCGCCGTGCCGGGCTTGGCAGCGATCCGCTGGGCCACTTCCTTCTGCACCATGACGGTGACGGTGTCAAAGCATTCCGCCTCCAGCAGCGCCGTGAGGATGGGGGAGGTGATGTAGTAGGGAAGATTGGCGCAGGCAGCCGGACGCAGACCGGGGAATTTTTCCGCTACCAGCTTGGGGATATCCTGCTTCAGCACATCGCCCCACAGGATGTCCAGATTGTCGAATTCTCCCACGGTCAGCTTCAGGATCGGCTCCAGCCGCTGATCCAGCTCCACCGCGCAGACCTTGTTTGCCCGCAGGCAAAGCTGCTGGGTCAGCGGGCCGATACCCGGTCCGATCTCCAGTACACCGGTATTCTTGTCCACACCGGAGTCCTGGGCGATGGATTCCGGTACCCACCGGGCAATGAGGAAATTCTGGCCCTTGGCCTTGGAAAAGTGGAAGCCGTGCTGGGCAAGCAGGGGCTTCATCACTTGAATGTCGCAAACATCGATCATAAAATAACCGCCTTTCTCCCGTCAGTATATCAAAGAAACCGCGGCAATGCAATCCTGAATCTTGCCGTGGACGGCCGGGACAAAAAAGAGGCTCCCTCGAATGAGGGAGCCTAAATTTCGTCAATCTCCGTAGGAAAGGATGTACACAGTGCACTGGCGGCGGCCGAAGATGAAACACTCGGCAACACTGTCGTAGCACAGGTCGATCTTGTTGCCCTTGATGGCGCCGCCGGTATCCTCCGCGGAAGCGAAGCCATAGACGAACTTGCCGTCATCGGACACGATGTAGACCTTGGAACCCAGAGGGATCACAGTGGGATCCACGGCGATGACACCGTAGGTGGCATAGGCGCCGGTGGCGGTCCAATCGTTACAGCCTTTGTCAAAGCGGGAGTAGGCGGTGGCCTTCACGCTCAGCTTGCGGATGTACTGCACCTGCTCACCGTCGGAGGTGGTGAACACGCCCTGGCCGGGCTGCAGCACGCCGTTGCCCACGGCGATCACCGCGTTGACGGGCTGGGTCAGAACATCCCGGCTGATGCCGGTGCGGCTGACTTCCTTGCCGTCCACATAGCTGACCGTATCCACACACAGCATCTGACCCTTGACACCGGGAGTCAGAACCACTTCTTCACCCTCCAGCAGGGTGGGGTCCTGGCAGTAGATCACCTCATAGGGGATGTCTGCGGTGTAGGTCTGCTCGGTGGTGGAGGAGTGGGAGATGATGATCTCCATGCCGTCGAAGGTCTCGGTGTGCAGGGGATAGTTCAGAATGTCCTCTGCGGAAAGATCGATGCCGATACGGCGGATCAGGTCACCGACGGTCTCTCCGTAGGAGGGGATCTCGGTGGTGTTGCCGTCCTGCACCAGCAGGATGGAAGCGTTGCGGGTCACGGTGATCTCGGAAAGTCCCAGAGCGGTCTGGGTGGTGTAGGTGTCGTCTTCATCAAGGTCTAACCCAGCCTCGGCAAGTACCTCCGCCGGATCGGATGCGTAAGTCGCGTGGATCAGTAACCGGCCGCCATCGTTGATCAGATATGTATTCTTAGCGAAGGCGGTCAGGCTCAGCAGGAGCACGATGCATACGATCGGCAGGAGCATAGCCAGAACACGGATCAGAACAGACGATTTCTTTAGGAGCTTGATTTTCTCCGTCACGGAAGATACCTCCTCTCGGGTGATGATTTCTATATCTGGGGCAGGAAATAAAGGTAACAAACGGTTACAAAATGCATTTATAAACTCTGCCATGAATAACATTATAACTATTTATCAAAAAAAGTCAAGCATTTTTAGCAAAAACCCATAAAACGACAACTTTTTAAAAATTTATGTCAAATAAATTATGTAAACTTTCATTCAAAATATGCGAAAAATCGACGGCAAGCACCACAATATCTAGTGATAAATTACATTTCGTTAACATAATTCGACATAATTATGCAACCAATTTTTAATTTATTACAAAAGTTGTTATGGTTACCGATTTTGAATTTTTCCAGCCTGTTTTCCAGTCCCCCTTGACAAAAGGAGGATTTTATGTTAAGTTCTTAAAGGATATTAAAGGCTGTGACGAAGACACGCGCGCAAGTAAGATCCTCAGAGAGGAGCCCGTTTGGTGAGAGGGCTTCGGACCACTGCTTTGTGCGATACCACTTCCGAGCCGCGTGTGCGGAAATGCCACGCCGGGTGCGTCCGTTAGAGCGCCAATGAGTGGCACTGCTGTGCAGTGCAACCAGGGTGGAACCGTGGAATACAATAGCGATACTGTATCCCACCCCTGATTTTGTCAGGGGTGGGCATTTTTTATACCTGCCCCAAATAAAAGGAGGGTAAAAACCATGTCTGAAGAAAATCTGTACACCTTTGAAAACCCCGAATACCGCAAGACCTTCTGGCACACCTGCTCCCACATCATGGCCCAGGCCGTAAAGCGCCTCTGGCCCGAGGTGCAGCTGGCCATCGGCCCCGCCATCGACGAAGGCTGGTATTACGACTTTGACGCTCCCTTCAGCTTCACCCCCGAGCATCTGGAGAAGATCGAGGCGGAGATGAAGAAGATCTGCAAGGAGCGCATCCGCCTGGAGCGCAGCGAGAAGTCCCGGGAAGAAGCCATCGCCTTCATGGAGGGCCTCAACGAGCCGTACAAGGTGGAGCTGATCAACGATCTGCCCGAGGATGCGGTCATCAGCTTCTATACCCAGGGCGAATTCACCGACCTGTGCGCCGGTCCCCATCTGGACCACACCGGCCGTGTCCGTCACAACGGCTTCAAGCTGACCAAGTCCTGCGGCGCCTACTGGCGCGGTGACTCCAACCGCAAGATGCTCCAGCGCATCTACGGCATCGGCTTCCCCAGCAAGGACGAGCTGGACAGCTACCTGGAGAAGCAGGCGGAAGCACTGAAGCGCGACCACAATAAGCTGGGCCGTGAGCTGGAATTCTTCACCACCGTGGAGGAGATCGGCCAGGGCCTGCCCATCCTGCTGCCCAAGGGCGCCCGGGTCATCCAGACCCTGCAGCGCTGGGTGGAGGATGAGGAGCAGAAGCGTGGCTATCTGCTGACCAAGACGCCTCTGATGGCCAAGCGGGATCTGTACCGGATCTCCGGCCACTGGGATCACTATCTGGATGGTATGTTCATTCTGGGCGATCCTTATGATGAGGAGAAGGAATGCTTCGCTCTGCGTCCCATGACCTGTCCCTTCCAGTACCAGGTATACCTGAATCGTGCCCGTTCCTATCGTGACCTGCCCATGCGTCTGGGCGAAACCTCCACGCTGTTCCGCAACGAGGACTCCGGCGAGATGCACGGTCTGATCCGTGTCCGTCAGTTCACCATCTCCGAAGGCCACCTGGTGCTTCGCCCCGATCAGCTGGAAGAGGAATTCAAGGGCTGCCTGGAGCTGGCCAAGTACTGCCTGGATACGGTAGGCATGCTGGAAAACTGCACCTTCCGCTTCAGCCAGTGGGATCCTGCCCGTGCCGGCATTAAGTATGAGGGCACCCCGGAGCAGTGGGAGGAGGCCCAGCGTGTCATGGGCCAGATCCTGGATCATCTGGGCGTTGAGTACTCCATCGGTATCGATGAGGCCGCCTTCTACGGCCCCAAGCTGGATATTCAGTATAAGAATGTGTTCGGCAAGGAAGATACCATCGTCACCATCCAGATCGATATGCTCCTGGCCCAGAAGTTCGGCATGGAATACACCGATGCCGACGGCCAGAAGAAGACCCCCTATATCATCCACCGCACCTCTCTGGGTTGCTACGAGCGTACTCTGGCTTATCTGATCGAGCGTTACGCCGGTGCGCTGCCCCTGTGGATGATGCCCACCCAGGTGAAGGTGCTGCCCATCACCGACCGTGCCCACGAGTATGCCAAGGAACTGGCAAACAAGCTCAATGCGCTGAATATCCATGCGGAGACCGATTGCCGCAGCGAGAAGCTGGGCTACAAGATCCGTGAGGCGCAGCTGCAGAAGATCCCCTATATGCTGGTCATCGGCGACCGGGATATGGAAAACGGCACTGTCTCTGTCCGTACCCGTAAGGGTGAGGATCTGGGCGCTATGACTCCCGATGAGTTCATCGCCAAGTGCCTGATGGAGATCGCCACCAAGTCCAAGGAAGTCTGATATTCTCTGCAGGCCGCCCACCCGGGCGGCCTGTGCATTTGTCGCTGCACTGACGAAGCGGTGCGCGAAGTTTTGACAGCAAAAGGAGGTATTAAATGTACATATGGATCGGCTGCAAATTGCCGGAAGATTTTGAAGCAGAGCTGCGCCAATGCTGCCTGGAAGCCAATGCGGACGTTGGGGCGGATACGGTGGCGTTTTCTCTGCCGCAGCACATATCCCTGAAGATCAGCTTTGATGCGGGAGAACAGACGCACCAGATCTTGGATTTCCTTTCTGGGCTGTTGCAAAAAGAGAGAAAGTTTTATGTAAACCTGGAATCCTTGGAACAGACAGGGAATATCCTGTGGCTAACGGTGCAGGAAGATCCCCGGCTGCGCCGGCTGCACGATCACCTGGATAGACTCCTCCTGGAGAAATTTTCTGTTAAGCAGCATCCCTACGATCGGGACTTTAAGTTCCATTCAACGCTGTTTATCGACAAAGAGGAAAAGTTGCGGCGGCTGCACGAAAGACTTAGACCGTTCCCTCTGCCAAGGCGGCTGCCGGTGGAAGATTTCTGCCTGGGAGTTTCCGAGACGGGCAAGGCCGGAGATTATCGGGTGGTGCGCCATGTAAAGATTTCCTGAACATCCGTGGCGTGTGCTTGTGTTTTTGCCCGGATTGTGATACTATGAAAAAAAGAAACAGAAGGGGGATAGGGGATGAAAATGCTCTGGAAATGGCTGATCCCGGTGTTATTCGTGATTTTGGGAATATTTCTGTATACCACCGTCCACGGCCATAGCTTCCTTGGCCTGGTGTCCTTTGCTTTGGCGGCGCTGATCAGCTGCTATTATCTCATCGCAATGCTCCGTGCCGGCGCTCCCATGACGGCCAAGGTGCTGAACACGGTCCTCACCGCCTGTCTGATCCTGGGGCTGATCGCCTTTGGCATTACGGAGTCCATCATCGTCCGTGCCAGCGCCGGCGACCCGGACAGGGATCACCAATATATCGTGGTGCTGGGCGCCAAGGTCAACGGCACCAGCCCGTCCCTTTCCCTCAATGACCGGATCGGCGCCGCATATGCTTATCTGAAGGCCCATCCCGATACGGTGGCGGTGCTTTCCGGCGGACAGGGCCCGGATGAGGGGATCTCGGAGGCCCAATGTATGTTCAATGAGCTGACCGCCCGGGGGATCCCGGCCCGGCGGCTTTGGCTGGAGGACAGATCCACCTCCACCTGGGAAAACCTGAATTTCTCTCTGGATCTCATCGAAGAAAAAACCGGCACCCGGCCCGAGACCATCGGCCTGGTGTCCAGCGAATATCATCTTTACCGTGCCGGCCTGTTTGCCCGGGATTGCGGAGTGACAGCGGTGGGGATCCCGGCGAAGACCAGCTGGCTCACCATCCGCATCAACTACTTCATGCGGGAAGTGGGCGGCATCTGGCACTATTTGGTTTTGGGAGGGCAATATCATGATTGAAAAGATCTACGCGGAGTACGCATGGGAAAAGACCGAGGCGCTGCTGGCTATCGATTCCCCCTCGGGCTATACCGCCAAGGCGGTGGCCTGGCTGGACGATGCTTTCCGGCAGATGGGCTATGCGCCTCAGATCACCACCAAGGGCGGCATCCTGGTGGAGCTGGGTGGCGAGAATGCCGACGACGGGCTGCTTCTGGAGGCCCACACCGATACCCTGGGCGCTATGGTGGCCCAGGTCAAGGGCAACGGCCGCCTGCGGCTGACCTCTCTGGGCGGCATGAACCCCAACAACGGCGAAGCGGAAAATGTCTGGGTCTATACCCGCACCGGCAAGGTCATTGACGGCACGCTGCAGCTTTGCAACGCCTCCGTCCATGTCAACGGCGACTATTCCTCCGCCAAGCGGGATTGGAATTCCATGGAGGTAGTGCTGGATGAGGATGTGCGCAGCGCCGACGATACCCGGAAGCTGGGCATTGAGGTGGGGGACATCGTCTGCTTTGAGCCCCGCACCCGCCGCACCCCCAGCGGCTATCTGAAGAGCCGCTTTTTGGATGATAAGCTGTCCGTTGGCATCCTGCTGGCCTTTGCCAAGTATCTGAAGGACAATGAGATCACCCCCGCCAGAAAGGTATATTGCCATATCACGGTGTACGAAGAGGTAGGCCACGGCGGCTCCGCATCCGTGCCTGCGGGCATCACCGAGGCCATTTCCGTGGATATGGGCTGCGTGGGTGACGGCCTGCAATGCACCGAAAAGCAGGTGTCCATCTGCGCCAAGGATTCCGGCGGCCCCTACAGCTATGAGGTGGTGGGCAAGCTGATCGACGCGGCCAAGAAGACCGAGGCTGACTACGCGGTGGATGTATATCCCTACTACGGATCTGATGTGGAGGCGACCCTTCGGGGCGGCGCGGATCTGCGCCACGGCCTCATCGGCGCCGGTGTCTATGCCAGCCACGGCTATGAACGCAGCCACATCAGCGGTGTGTACAATACGCTGAAGGTGCTGGCAGGCTACCTGGAGGTATAAGATGGCCTGGGATCGGGAAAAGGAACGCAAAGCCGCAAAAACTTATCACATCGGTGTGATGGTATTCGCGCTGATATTTGTGGCGATCTGGTGCGTGGCAGCCGTGGCTATGGGTGCCTGGTTTATGGTGCTGTTTGCCCTTCCCATGGTGGGCATCCTGGTCTTCCGGATGGGTATGGCACTGAAACAGGATCAGAAGACGAAGCCCAGCGAGCCTTGGGAGCAGCCGGACCGGCAGCCCACCTGGGAGCAGCCCCGACAGCGGGAGGCTTCCAATTTCTGCCCCTACTGCGACGCGCCCCGGCAGGAGGATTTTGAATTCTGCCCCAAGTGCGGAAGAAGACTGTAAAAAAGAACCGGAGATGTACCGCGGTACATCTCCGGTTTATCTGTTTGACTTAACTTGCAATCAGCTGACTTTTCTTACGATGCCGGGGACCTTGGAAAGCAGCACAGCGGCGATGGCGGTGAAGACCATCTCCGGGATCATGTACATTCCGTTGTACACCGCAGAGTACACAAGCCCCAACCCCTCCGGACTGAGGGCCTGCACCAGCTGCGCACCCCAGGCAGGGAAGCCCTCCTGGGTAAAGTACCATTCAGCCCAGCCGGAGAAGAGGATGTAACCGGAGGCAATGTGGCACAAAAACCGGGCGCCCAGAGCTACCAGGCTGCCGCACAGCAGCGCCGTGCCGGGATTCTTGATCCTGTCCCGGAAAATGCCGCCCAGAGCCAGGATGGTATAGGCAAGCACATAATCCAGCAGGCACATGATGATGGCGCTGAGGATCATGGCATCGTCCCCGAAAAAGCCGGGGAGGAAGGCGGCGGATACATTCTTTGCTCCCAGCGCCATCTCCAGCAGGCTGTAGGTAAAGGAGGCCACAAAGCCCCATTTTACTCCGTGGCGGTAGGCGATGAGGACCACCGGCAGCATACTCACGATGGTGATCTGCCCGCCGAAGGTCTGCTCCGGGATGAACATTTTGGAGATCAGCTCCAAGACGATGGCCACGGCTAAGAGCATGGCACTTTCTGTGATGCGTTTGGTCTTGCTTGACATGGGATATTCCTCCAAATAAAAAGATATCGCATTGCAAACCCGTCCAGGTGCAATGCGATACTGATAAAGGTATCCCATATATGCATCTTTCCCTACGACGGTACTGACCGTATCAGGTTCGCGGGTCTGGGCGGCGATAGCCCACTCTCAGCCGGATGCGTCCGGCTCCCCGAAGACTCAATTTGTTTTGCGATTCGTCTATTATTATATCCCCTTTCCGGGGAATGTCAAGATACTCCTCAGCTTTAGGGTAAGGCAAAAAAAGGACGCGCATTGCGCGTCCTTTTTGGCGTAATTTATTTTGCCATGGCGGCTGCGGTCTGGGCAGCGACCTTGGCGTTGTTGTACACCAGGCGGATATTGGAGGCCAGACTGTTGCCGCCGGTGATCTGGGCCACCCGGGCCAGCAGGAAGGGGGTGGTCTCCTTGCCGTGGATGCCCTTTTCCTGGCATTCGGCGATGGCTTGGTCGATGGCGGCGTTGATCACCGCGGGATCCATGGAGTATTCCTCGGGGATGGGGTTGGTTACCAGCATACCGCCGCCCAGACCCATGTCCTGCTGCGCCAGGAAGGCGGCGGCCAGTGCCTCGGGGGTATCGATGCGGTAGTCTACCTTGAAGCCGGAGCTGCGGGTGTAGAAGGCGGGCAGCTCTTCGGTGCCGTAGCCGATGACAGGAACACCCTTGGTCTCCAGATATTCCAGAGTCAGACCCAGGTCCAGAATGGACTTGGCGCCGGCGCAGACCACCATCACGGGGGTGCGGCCCAGCTCTTCCAGGTCAGCGGAGATGTCCATGGTGGTCTCAGCGCCACGGTGTACACCGCCGATGCCGCCGGTGGCGAAAATCTTGATACCTGCCATGTGGGCGATGATCATGGTGGTGGCCACGGTGGTGGCGCCGTCTTCACCCCGGGCGCAGAGCACTGCCAGATCCCGGCGGGAAGCCTTGTGGATCGCCTGGCCCTTCTTGCCGAAATATTCGATCTCCTCGGGGCTGAGACCGGCCTTCAGCCGACCGCCGATGATGGCGATGGTGGCAGGCACAGCGCCGTTTTCACGGATGATGCGTTCCACATTCAGAGCGGTCTCCACATTCTGGGGATAGGGCATGCCATGGGAGATGATGGTGGACTCCAGAGCGACGACAGGCTTGCCGGCAGCCAGAGCCTCGGCTACCTCGGGAAGGATATCAAGATAGGGGTTCATAGAAGATCTCCTTTGTATATAAAATATACCTATATTATAGGGCTTTCTTCTTCTTCTGTCAATGCGCCATACCGGGCGGCGGCCAAAAGAATGGGAAGATTCTCCCGATAGATCTCCTCAAATTGACTCAGAGGCAGGGGGTTGATCCCTTCTCCCACTTCGATGGTATACCCCGGCCGCCGGAACTCCTGGATGAACCAATCCTTGTAGCCGGCGAAGGAGGATTCGTAGGGGGTGTCCTCCAGCGCATAGCCGCTGAGCCGGGCAAATTCCTCGCCCAATTCTCTGGCGCCGGGGACTTCGATATCCTGAAACTGCCAGTAGATCACCTTCCCCTGGGTGTGATAGGCCAGCACCAGCGCCGGGTCCACCGCTTCCGTGTAGCCCGCCAGCGCCCGGGTCTCCAGCTGGGTCAGCGGCGCCCTGCCCACATAATCCCTGGGTGCGGGGCGGGTAAAGCCCTGGTCGAATTTGATCTGCTGGGCCTGGAGCCAGCCGGCGGGATAGTTCAGATTCAGATCTACCCCCAGAAGATTGGCCTTCCAGCCGTCCGGGAAGGGGATGGTGGGAAAATCCTCTGAGATATCCACCGCCGCTTCATAGGGCAGCTGCCCCGGCTCGTAGACCCCCGTGACCAGATCCACCCCGTCGGGATTCACCATGGGCACTGTGTAGACGGTCACCTGGCTTGCCAGCTGGGATGCGTCCACACCGCCCAGAGTGCTGCCGCTTTCTATGGCCTGGGCAAGCTCCTCCACGAATCGCAGCAGTATTGGGGCGGTGATCCATTCATTGGCATGGTGGGCGGCGGTGAACAGCACCTTCCCCGGACCGTTGCCGATGACCAGAGTGCGGATAGGATTGCCGAAGGCAGAGCGGGTCAGCTCTTCGCTGCGGCAGCCGGGATATCGCCGGAGGATGGCCTCGATGGTCTCATTGCACAGCCGGGAAGTCATAGGAATATCGGTTGGTACGATCGCCATTTGCAACACCTCCGGTTATTCTATGCGCCGTGCCCGGCGGCGGTTACTTTTCTGTTGCAAAATCAGCAGAAAAGGGGTATGATATCCCTGTAATAATAGAGTCTGAGAAAAGGAAGGAACTGCTATGCTGCATCAGGAAGCTTTGGATGAATATCTGAAGGCGCTGAAGCTGGGACAGAAAGAGCTGAAAGCATTGACCGCCGCGGAGAAGGATCCCTATCCCGCGGTTCTGGATAAATTGATCGAGGGTGGCTACACGGAGACCTTCCAGGAGGTAGGCCTGGTGGAGATCCCGGTGGAGCAGATCGTGGGCGTGAAGTCCGCCGGCCGCATCACCGCCTTTACCGCGGGCTTTCTGCCCCTGCTGGACCCGGACAGCGAGTTTGGCACCAAGTGGGTCAACCTGTGCGCGGACCATCTGGGCGAGACCGGCATCCGTGAGCCCATTATGTGCTATGAGTATCTTGGCAGGTTCTATGTCCAGGAGGGCAATAAGCGGGTCAGCGTGCTGAAGCATTTCGGCGCATCCCGGATCCCTGGCAATGTTACCCGTGTGGTACCTGCCAGGACAGAGGAACCCCGGACCCGTGCCTATTTTGAATTTTTGGATTTTTATAAATACACCAGGATCTACAGTGTGCAGTACCGGGTGCCTGGGGACTATGCCCGCCTCCTGTCCGCACTGGGCAAGGATCCGGGAGAAGCCTGGGATAGCCGGGAACGGCGTACCTTCAATGCCTATTTTCTGTATTTCAAGGAAGCCTTTGATGCCTTGGGCGGCCAGGAGCTGGACATTCTGCCGGAGGAAGCACTGCTTCTGTGGCTGAAGGTGTATACCTTCCGGGATCTGGGCCAGATGACGGCGTTAGAGATCAAAAAGGCGCTGAGCGGCCTGTGGGAGGACATCAAGGCCCAGGCCCAGCCGGAGCCTGTGGAGGTGCGCACGGAGCCCGGCGATACGGAAGCGACCCCCAATATTCTGGAGCGGATCGTCAGCGGTACTCCCAGCCGGCTGAAGGTGGCTTTTGTACATCCTCAGGATCCTGTCACCAGCCCCTGGATCAAGGGCCACGACCAGGGACGGCAATACCTGGAGGAGGCTCTGGGCAGCAAGGTGAAGGTGCGCAGCTATTTCGGCGCCGATACCCCGGAGCTGGCAGAGGAGCTGCTGGAGCAGGCGGTGAAGGAGGGCGCGGAGGTGGTCTTTACCACCACACCCCAGCTGAGCAGGCCTACCCTGCGCATCGCGGTGAAGTATCCCAAGGTGCGGTTTTTGAACTGCTCCGTGGATACGCCCTACTCCAGCATCCGTACCTACTACAGCCGCATTTTTGAGGCGAAATTCATCACCGGCGCCATTGCCGGTGCCATGGCCGGCAATGACCGGATCGGCTATGTGGGCTCCAATCCCATTTTCGGTGTCCCCGCGTCCATCAACGCCTTCGCTTTGGGTGCCCAGATGACCAATCCACGGGCGAGGATCGACCTGCGCTGGTCCTGTATGTCCGGCAATCATCAGCTGGATTTCGTCAAAGACGGGATCCGGGTGATCTCCAACCGGGATGTGCCCACCCAGGAGCGGGCATACCTGGAATTCTGCAACTACGGCACCTATTCTCTGGACGAAAAGGGTGAGCTGATCCCTCTGGCATCCCCCTGTTGGGTCTGGGGCAAATTCTATGAGAAGGTGATCCGCTCCATCTTGTCCGGTGCCTGGGAAAAGGATAAGGATTCCCCCAGAGCCGTCAACTACTGGTGGGGCATGGATAGCGGCGTCATCGATGTGACCTTGTCCGACCGGCTGCCGGAGGGTGTCCGTGCGCTGGTGGAGCTGCTGCGTACCGGGCTGCAAAACGGCACGGTGGATCCCTTCCGCCGTCGGGTGATCGCCCAGGACGGTACCGTGAAAAATGATGGCAGCCGCAGCTTTACCGCCGATGAGCTGCTGCATATGGATTGGCTGTGCGACAATGTGGATGGCTACATCCCCACCTTTGATCAGATCGCCCCCTATGCCCGGAATATCGTCCGGGCGCTGGGTATCTACCGGGATCAGATCCCGGCGGAAAAGGAGGGAAGCCTGTGAAGATCCTGGTGGTATCCGATGAAGAAAGTCCTTATTTCTGGGAAAATTACATTCCCGGCCGCCTGGCGGAATTCGATCTGATCATTTCCTGCGGTGACCTGAAGGCGGATTACCTGTCCTTTTTAGTCACCTGCGCCCGCTGCCCGGTGCTGTATGTCCATGGTAATCATGACACCGGCTATTCCCGCCGTCCCCCGGAGGGCTGCGATTGTATCGATGATAAGCTGGTGGAGTTCAACGGCCTGAAGATCCTGGGCCTGGGTGGCTGCCGCAAATATCATCCCGGCGCTTATCAGTATACGGAGCGGGAGATGCGCCGGCGCATCCGCCGCCTGCGATTCCCCCTGTGGCGGCATAAGGGCGTGGACATTCTGGTGACCCATGCTCCCGCGGAGGGCGTGGGAGACGCGGAGGATCCTGCCCACCGGGGATTTCAGGCATTTTGCGAGTTTTTGGATAAATACCGGCCCAAATACATGCTCCATGGCCATGTCCATCTGCGCTACGGCCAGGATAAGACCCGTGTCCGCAGCTACGGCGACACCACGGTGATCAATGCCAGCGAGCGCTATGTGCTGGAGCTGCCGGAGGTGCCGGTGAATGAGCGGTACCAGGGGATCCTGCGCTGGCTCAACGGTGAGCCGAAGCCGGAAGGCAATTTTGAAGATTAAAGAAAGAGTGACGGTATGTTTAACGGATTTACACCGGAAACGGTGGATTTTCTCTGGGGCATTCGGCTGAATAACAACCGGGAATGGTTTCTGGAGCATAAGCAGCAATATGTGACGACCCTGTATGAGCCCATGAAGGCTCTGGGCGCGGAGCTTTTCCGGCCGTTTCTTGAGAAGTCCGGAAACTTGCTGAAGGTCAGCCGGATCTACCGGGATGCCCGGCTGCACCATCCGCTGCCGTATAAGGAAAGCCTGTGGATCTGCATCCGCCAGGATGTCGAGTGGTGGGCGGAAAACCCCTGCCTGTTCTTTGAGATCCGCCCGGAGGGTATCAGCTACGGCTTTTTCTGGTGGCGGCCCAGGGTCAGCACCCTGGCAGACTTCCGGCAGGAGCTTGCTCGGGATCCGGAGAAATTCCTGAAGCTGATCCGCACCACGGAAAAAGCGGTGGGACAACCCATCGCCGCGGAGCTTTATAAGCGCCCCAAGCCTACGGAGGATCCCCGGCTGGAGCCTTACTTTGCATGGAAGGGGCAGATCGGCTGCATCCGTGACGAGGAATTTTCCCCGGAGACCTTCGGCCCGGAGCTGCTGGAACGGGTGGACGACTTCTTCCGTAAGCTGACCCCCCTGTACGAGTACTGCAATCAGTTTAAGGTTTAAGTATTGAGATTTGGTAGCTGCGTGGCAGCCTCAAAGGCCCCCTTGTGTAAAGGGGGCTGGCAGCGAAGCTGACTGGGGGATTGACAATCCCTCCGACCTCGCTATCGCTCGGCCACCCCCAGGCCCCTTTTGTCTGCTTCGCAGACATTTTCCCCGCTAACGGGGAAATCTACCCTTTGCACAAGGGAGGCTTGGATACGGTGCAAACTGTGCAACAAACAAAACTCCCGCCATCTTCATACAAAGGAGAGATAATCATGAAGAATACGATTTATAAGGGCATGGCCACCGCTATGGTCACCCCCATGACACCCCACGGCGTGGACTATGATGCCCTGGGACGCTTTGTCGACTTCCAGCTGGAGCAGGGCATTAACGCTCTGGTCGCCGTGGGTACCACCGGCGAAAGCGCCACTTTAAGTCCTGAGGAGCGGACCGAGGTGATCCGCTTCACCGTGGAGCGTGTTGCCGGCCGTGTGCCGGTGATCGCCGGTACCGGCACCAACAATACTTCCCATGTACTGGAGTATACCCGCCGGGCCTGCGATGTGGGCGCGGACGCGGTGCTGGTGGTGACCCCTTACTACAATAAGGCCACCCAGAGCGGCCTGCAGGCCCATTTTACCGCCGTGGCGGATGCTTCCCCCAAGCCGGTGATCCTGTACAATGTACCCTCCCGTACCGGCTGCAATCTGCTGCCGGCTACCGTGGCCAAGCTGGCGGAGCATCCTATGATCGTCGGCATCAAGGAAGCCAGCGGCAATATGAGCCAGGTGGTGGAGCTGTTTGCCAAGTGCGGCGATAAGATCGATGTGTATTCCGGCGAGGATGCCCTGACCGTACCCATGATGTCCATGGGCGGCACCGGCTGCATCAGCGTCCTTTCCAATGTGGTGCCGGGCATGGCGGTGGAGATGACCGATGCCGCCCTTGTCGGCGACTTTGCCAAGGCAGCCCAGCTCCAGTGCCGGATGCTGCCGCTGATCAACTGCCTGTTCAGCGAGGTGAACCCCATTCCCGCCAAGGCGGCGGTGTCCGCCATGGGCTACGGCGTGGAGCATCTGCGCCTGCCGCTGACTCCCATGGAGCCTGCCAACCGGGAAAAGCTGTTTGCTGAGATGGCAAAGCTGGGGGTGCAGGTATGAAAGCGGTACTTTGCGGCGCCAACGGCGCCATGGGTAAGCTGATCGACGGCATTCTGGGCCAGGAGGTCGTGGGCCGGGTCAGCATCGACGGTGAAAACGGTGTTCCCACCACCTTTGCCCAGCTGGGCGATGTGGGTGCGGATATGGTCATCGACTTTTCTCACCACAGCGCTGTTGCGGATGTGCTTTCCTATGCCGAAAATAGCGGCTGCGCCGCGGTGATCGGCACCACCGGCCATACGCCCCAGGAGAAAGCGCTGATCCTGGCTGCGGCTGAGCGGATCCCGGTGTTCTACTCCGGCAATATGAGCCTGGGCATTGCGGTGCTTTGCCGTCTTGCCAAGCAGGCCGCGGCCTATTTCCCGGATGCGGATATTGAGATCTTGGAGATCCACCACAACCGGAAGGTGGATGCCCCCAGCGGCACGGCAAAGATGCTTTTCGAGGCCGTGAAAGAAGTCCGCCCGGAGGCTGCCGCCCATTGCGGCCGTGCCGGCGAAGGTAAGCGGGAAAAGCAGGAGATCGGCATCAGCTCCCTGCGCATGGGCGGCGTGGTCGGCGTCCATGAGGTGCATATCTGCACCCCCAACCAGAGCCTGACCCTGCGCCACGATGCGGTGAGCCGCGGCATGCTGGCAGAGGGCGCGGTGGATGCCGCCCGGTTTATGGAAGGAAAGCAGCCCGGACTTTACAATATGGAGAGTATTCTGGGCAAGTGAGGGGGATACTATGAAGGTTTGGCATATGAACGGTGCGGGGAATGACTTTATGGTCATCGACGCCCGTGGTATGGATGCGGACTTCTCCCGATTGGCTGTAGAGTTATGTAAACTAACCGGCGCCGATGGCTTCATGGCGGTGGACTACTCGGATGTTGCGGATTTTCGTCTGCATTTTTACAATTCCGATGGCTCCCGTGGTGAGATGTGCGGCAACGGAAGCCGCTGTATCTGCCGCTTTGCTTATGAAAACGGCATCGCCGGGGAATGCATGACCGTGCAGACCGATGCGGGCATCGTACCCGGCTGGCGGATCAACGATACGCAGTACCGGGTGCAGCTGAATCTGCCCGGGGTGCTGGATCTGCGCCGAAAAGAGGATGTTGCCTATGTGGAGCTGGGATGCCCCGGTGTTCCCCATGGCGTGAAGGAGGTACCCGGACTTTCCTGGGAGCAGCGGGAGCAGCTGAAGCCCATGGCTGAAGCTCTGCGGCATGACCCGGCGTTCCCTAAGGGTGCGAACATCAATCTGTATACCTGGCTGTCGGAGGATTCGGTGCGGGTGCTGACCTTTGAGCGGGGTGTGGAGGACTACACTCTGGCCTGCGGTACCGGCTGCGGCTCCACGGCAGTGACCTTGTGGGCAAAAGGACAGCTGCCCGGCGGAAAGCTGAAGGCGATCTGTCCCGGCGGAACGCTGAAGCTCACCGTGGAAGGGGAGAACGGCGCGGTCACAAAGCTGCTGCTGGAAGGCCCCACCCAGGTGGATCAGATCATGGAGATATAATGTAAGGGCGCGCCGTAGTGGCGCGCCCTTCCGCTTGCGATGATACGCTATTTACTGCCCGTTGAAAAACAGCAGGGAGATCCAGGTGACGATGTTGCCGCCGAACTGGAATTCCAGCCCTGCCTCCTCCAGTGTGGGGATCACATTGATGCCGTGGCTTTCCACGCAGGGGTGCATCTTTTCCGGCAACCGACAGGGCTGCCCGTCCAGATAGGCGCACCGGTCGCATACGCTGCAGGCCTCGGTGGACAGGATGTATGGCTCGATGCCCTGCTGTCGCAGTAGCTGCCGCACCTGCTCTGTAAGGGCTTCGTGCTCCGGGCGGGTGGCGAGAGTTTCCTCAATGTCTGCGATGTCGTTGACCTCGGTGATGCTGGCCACCATGAGGCAGTTTACATAACTTTTGCACGTTTGCTCGCAGGTCTCTACGCAGCCCACGCCGGGAGGGCAGGCCCAGCTGCGGCCGTACATGGGGCATTCATGCTCACAGATCCACCGGATGCGCTGGGAGAATTCCAGCTTCGCCGGGTCGAAAAAAGTGTAGGTGTAAAGGGGCAGCTGCGCCAGCTGTTCTTCCAATAGTTCACGGTTCATGACAATTCCTCCAGGATCCGCCGGCAGCCGGCGACGATATCGTTCCAGGTGGCGGTGAAGTCCCCGGTGTACCAGGGATCGGCCACATCCCGGGAAAGCAGGGGGCTGCATTTGGCAGCGCTGTCGCCAAACAGCCGCCGCAGATAGCGGGCGTTGCTGGCATCCATGTAGTAGATCCGGTCGTAATAGGCAAGCTCAGCATCAGTGATCTGATGAGCGGCATGCCCCTGGCAGGAGATGCCATGCTTCTGCAGCTCCCGCCGTGCGGGGGGATAGACGGGATTGCCCAGTTCCTCCCGGCTGACCGCCGCGGAGGCGATCTCAAAATCGCTGCCGCGCCCGGCCTTGGCCACCAGATCCTTCATAATAAATTCCGCCATCGGACTCCGGCAGATATTCCCGTGGCAAACAAATAAGATTTTAACCATCTTATGAATCTCCTTAAAAGTACCGGATTTCTTCTTAAATCCTTGTATTTATGCCCCTTTCATCACCTAAATGTTAGGGGCGATTTTCGTATCTTCTCAAATCTTCTCGTTTCTTCTCAAGCTTTCACGGGCAACTTTGGTAAAAACGTTGGTAAAAGAGAGATATTTACCAATAAAATTTTAACATAAAAAATGCACACTGTAAAGTCAACGCTGGCAAAAGAAAAGCCTCCGGTCGAACCGGAGGCGAAAAATGGCAAGTTGTTGATTTTTGAGATAATTCTCTGTATAATTTATTATGATAAAGTTTGAAAGGGTGAGCATTGTGGCCGAAAAGAAAGAAAAACAATATGTGAGCGATAATGCTCAGTTGATGGCAGAATGGAATTGGGAAAGAAATATTGAAATTGCTCCATCACAGTTATCGTTTGGCAGCAACAGAAAAGTTTGGTGGGCATGCACTAGGGGGCACGAATGGCAGGCAACTGTAAACAACAGGAGCAAAGGCAAAGGCTGCCCTTATTGTGCAGGCAAGAAAGTGTTGAAAGGCTATAATGATTTATCAACAACAAATCCAGATTTGGCATCTGAATGGAATTATGAAAAAAACGATAGTTTAAAACCAGACTCTTTCACCTCAAACAGCAACAAAAAAATATGGTGGAAATGCAAGAAAGGACATGAATGGCAAGCAACGGTCGCTAATAGGAATAGTGGGCGAGGTTGTCCTGTTTGTGATTCTGAACGCAAAACGTCATTTCCTGAATATGTGCTTGTATTTTATTTAAAACGTTACGGCCTAGATATAGAGCATTCATATAGAAAATTTGGTTATGAATTGGATATATATATTCCCGCTTTGAAAATTGCGATTGAATATGATGGTTACTATTGGCACAAAAACAAAAGGCAACAAGACCTAGAGAAAAATCGCAAATGCATAGAAGATGGTATAAAATTGTATCGGATCAGAGAGGGACTACCATCTCTGTTTGACAGTTCCGTAGACTATGTTGTTCAAGAGAATCAAAGTGATTTAGCTATAACGCTTAAAAGTCTTATTAGTGAAATAATCGGAACACAAGTTGATATTGATATTGAAAGAGATTATATTGAAATAGAAAACTTGCGTGATTACTCAGAAAAAGACAGTTCTCTTTTGGTCCTTAATCCTACACTAGCCATTGAGTGGAATTATGAAATGAATGGTACTTTAAGACCTGAAAATTTCACTGCAAATAGCAACAAAAAAGTATGGTGGAAATGCAGAAAGGGGCATGAATGGCAAGCGTCAATTGGGAGTAGAAATAGCGGATGTGGATGCCCATATTGTTCGGGACAAAAAGTATTGATTGGTTATAACGATTTGCCAACAGTTAATCCTACTTTAGTCAAAGAATGGAATTGGAAAAAGAATGTTGAATATAAACCAGAAGATTTTACAGCAAACAGCAGTAAACCGGTTTGGTGGAAATGTGACAAAGGACACGAATGGCAAGCACCAATTAATAACAGAAGTAAGGGGCGAGGTTGCCCGTTTTGCGCAGGCAAAAAAGTTCTAAGTGGATACAATGATTTACGGTCCAGCAATCCCATACTAGCCGCAGAGTGGAATTATGAAATGAATGACACTTTAAGGCCTGAAAACTTCACTGCAAGCAGCAATAAAAAAGTGTGGTGGAAATGTAACAGAGAACATACATGGCAAGCAACTATCGCCAACAGAAACAGTGGTACTGGATGCCCATATTGTTCAGGTAATAAGGTTTTGAAAGACTATAATGATCTACCAACAATCAACCCCACTTTAGCCAAAGAATGGAACTGGAAAAAGAATGGTGAATTAAAGCCAGAAGATTTTACGGCAAACAGTGGTAAGCAGGTATGGTGGATATGTATTAATGAACATGAATGGCCCGCATCAATAGCAACTAGGAATAAAGGACATGGTTGCCCCATCTGCGCAAGAAAGAAACGCAAATAATGATTAAAAAGTGTGCTTTATAGGACACATCATTTGCTATTATTGGCATGAAAGGAGGAAAAGGTCATGCGTTATCAAGTGTATATTTACAAATCAACGGCAACAACTGCAAATGCACCGGCTATCGGTATGTGCAACAATGCAGTAAGCACGAATTCCACATATGCTTGGAAAGAAAATGAAGCGGCCCATTTTATGGATAACTTTGATACAGCCGCCATATCAGAAAGAATTCAGGTTCTAGTCGGAGATCGATGCCATATTTATGCGCAGCAATCCCCCAAGCAATATGGTAACGTTGAATATCTATGTGTTTCGACCACTTATGCTGATGCAGCGGTTGTTTTACCATACATTCATTGTGTCACATCAGAAAATGACCTTGTCCTATATGATGCCGAAAGAAAAACGGTGTTCTTCAGAGAATTGGTAAACCAAACGTTCATCACGGTCAAAACAAGAATCGATGAGCTAGTTCATGCAATTCTGACAGAGATGAAGCCGGTATGGACAATTCGCAAAATCGGCGTACACACCACCGACAGAGATCATGACTATTGCTATGTTGTAACGCTGCGAAAAGATCCGCAGAAGGATTTTGTAGACCGCTGTGCGGAATTTTATGCTTGCTTGAAAAAGCACTTAGTCGCAAACGAGGCTTTAGATACTCGACATGAGTGCTTTACGATTGCAGGAAAGTGGTATTCCATATCTTTTAGTCTTGAAGGCTATAAAAAGCATTCCAATATGATGGGTTACTACGAAGGTAAATTTGCGAGAGTGAAGCTTATTCATCGTATAGGTTGCGATGAGGCCTTCCGGTGGCTTAAAGAAAACAACAAAAGCGTAAATGGGGTTCGGGAACGAATGAACTTCTACGAAATGGAGAGAGCCTATCCCAACCCCGCTGATCGTTTTGCTGCCAGTGTTAACATTACGAAATGGGAAACACGGCAGGAGGAGGTTCGGTATAGCGGAATTGGTGTATATGGATCAGAAATACTGTTCCATACAGTACCCAACGATTTTTACAAGGACGGCGACAAAATCTCTGTCTTGGCAATTGAGGAGTACGATGCAGAACCAATTCTCAAGATAGTTGATGCGCACTATCCCTATTTTGGAGAGCGGTATTACTTGGAAGAAAACCATCTTCCGGTACAGATGTGGAGAAAGATCGTAGACGATTGTAAAACGCAAAAGCAAAAGTATTGTGATGCGCATAAATTCGAAAAGGCAAAGCTGCTGGACATTTTTATTCGCTGGTCTGAGGCACAACTTTATCGGTATGAGTTCAGCAGTGAAGGAAGAATGCTGAACATCCAAGGTCCGTAGATCCTAATAACAAATAAACACCTGTCCATGGCAGAATCAACCTGGACAGGTGTTTGTTTATTTTTGCAAGTTTGGCTCTCCGGTTTCGTTGGTAAACCGTTGGTAAATATAATTTTGGAAAGCGAATTTCCTTAGATGCACAAGGACTTTTCGAAATTCGGGAAAATCCTGCCATGGCAAACAAATAAGATTTTCACCATCTTATGAATCTCCTTAAAAAGTGCTGGATTTTTCTTGAAGTTTCTCGTTTCTTCTTGCGTTTTCTCGCTGGGCTTTGGTAAAAAACGTTGGTAAAATTGGGGAGTTTACCAATGAAAGTTTAACACAAAAAGCGCAAAGTGTAAAGTCAACGCCGGTAAAAAGAAAAGCCTCCGGTTCGACCGGAGGCTAATTCTAAAAGTATCGTATTATTCTACTAAGCCATATTTGACTTTGATGCGGTCGAGTTTTTCCAGCATGGGTTCGGCGGCGATGAGAATGAAGATCACCGTTGCGGCGGCATGGATCAGATCCATGGGAAGACCGGACACATAGTAAGCTTTCAGCATTTCCCAGTTGATGGTT
>JBGVJN010000088.1:0-4256 GCA_045129455.1 Faecousia sp.
ACACGCTTGCCGGCCAGCAGCCACTTCTTGACAACCTTCTTCTGCATCTTGTACAGGCAGACCTCGATGTGAGTCTCGAAGTCCTCGTACTTCTCAGCGAACTTGGCGGCAAAGTCCAGACGGGCAGCGGTGAGGCGCTCCTCGCGGACATTCTTGTCGTCGGTGTCCAGAGCGTACTCGATCTGGCCCAGACCGTACTCAACCAGGTCGTCCAGCAGGTCGTGGTTGACAGCAGCCTTCTCAAAGGTGAACTTGGGCTTGCCGATCTCAGCAACGATACCGTTGATGAACTTCACGATCTCCATGTTGGTCTCGTGAGCGATGCGGATGCACTCGTAGACGATGCTCTCGGGAGCCTCGTTGGCCTCGGTCTCGATCATGACCACCTTCTCAAAGGTGGAAGCGATGCACACGAAGCAGTCGCAGGCCTCGCGCTCGTCAGCGCTGGGGTTGATCACATAGCGGTCACCGATGTGAGCCACATTGGTGGTGGCCACGGGTCCGTTCCAGGGCACATCGGAAGAAGCGATGGCGATGGAAGCGCCCAGGGAAGCGACCACTTCTACAGGATTCTCGTAGTCGTTGGCCATGACGGTGCAGGTGACGACAGTGTCGTTACGCAGCTCCTCGTCGAACAGGGGGCGCATGGGACGGTCGATGATACGGCTGTTCAGGATGCCGCGCTCGGAGGGCTTGCCCTCACGGCGGTTGAAGGAGCCGGGGATGCGGCCCACGGAGTACATTCTCTCCTCAAACTCGATGGTCAGAGGGAAGTAGTCGATACCGGCCTTGGGGATGGGGTTGCAGGTGCAGGTGACCAGCACCACGGTGTCGCCGTAGCGGCAGATGCACTCGGCGTTGGCCAGCTCAGCCACCTTACCGGTCTCAACGGTAAAGGGACGGCCGCCGATCTCCATTTCGAAGACCTTATGATTGGGGAATTGCTTGCGAGTAACCATTTGTGTTTACCTCCTTGATGTTTGTTGGCCGGGAGGTTTAGCACTTGAAACTAATGCCGAAGCTCAGCATCACTTTCAACTGCTAAGTGGCTCCCGATGGCTTATGAATTCTAAATTACAAATTATAAATTACAAATTGGGAGATACCATAATTATGAATTTGTACTTTATAATTGTGAATTAAAGAAAGGGCGACGGTGTATCCGTCGCCCTTTCCAAAATTACTTACGGATACCCAGCTTGGCGATGATGGCGCGATAACGGTTGATGTCCTTGCGTGCCAGATAGTCCAGCATGTTGCGGCGCTTACCAACCATCATCAGCAGACCGCGGCGGGAGTGATTGTCGTGCTTGTGCACGCGCAGGTGATCGGTCAGCTCGTTGATACGGGCGGTGAGAATGGCGATCTGGACCTCGGGAGAACCGGTGTCGCCTTCGTGGGTTGCGTTGTCCAGGATGACCTGGGTCTTCTTTTCCTTCAGGATCATGGTTTTTTCCACCTTTCAATAATTTACCCAAAAGCTAAGTAGGGGCTGGTGAAGTGCCGTATGGCGGTGTCCCGCAACTGAGCAAAGGGCATAGTAAATCTGTCTGGCCATAGCCAGCCCGACTATCTTACCATAAGTTTTTCCAAAAGTAAAGGGGAATTTTCATAAAAATCGATCTTTTTTCGAGATTTTTCCGACAAATTTTGCCCTACAGCGTTGCCATAAGTGCGTTACGCTCGTAGGGGAGGGTCTTGACCCTCCCTTAACCTTACGGACGGGAAATGTACAGAGGTACGATACCCTTGTAGGGGCAGTGGCGCTCCGCGGTCGGACTGTCCGGAGGCCAGTCCCTACAAACAAAATCCCCATCCGCAAGGATGGGGAGGTGTATCATTTCAACAGTTGGCGGGTCTTTTCAGCATCCCGCCGGATCTGCGCCTTCAATTCCTCCAGCGAATCGAATTTCGTCTCCGGTCGCAGGAAGGCCGCAAATTCCAGAGTGATCTTTTTGCCGTAAAGATCTCCGGAAAAATCCAGGATCCATGGCTCCACGGTCACATGATGCCCGCCCACGGTGGGTCGGGTACCGATATTGGTCACCGCCGGATACTGTTTTCCATCCACCAGGGCATGGCAGGCATACACACCGAAGCGGGGACAGACCACCCCTTCCGGCAGCTGAAGATTCGCTGTGGGAATGCCAATGGTGCGGCCCAGCTGCCGCCCGGCCACTACGGTGCCGGTGAGGATGTGCCGGTGTCCCAAAAATCTGTGGGCATTGGCCACATCTCCCGCCTCCAGAAGCTGGCGGATATGGGTGGAGGAAATGCGCACCCCGTCCAGCAGCTGCTCCGGGATGATGACGCAGGGAAGCTTTTTGCTTTCGCAGAAGGCCCTCAGCTTTTCCGCGTTACCCTCTCCTTGATGACCGAAGCGGAAATCATCGCCGCAGACGAAGCCGACAGCGCCGCGTTCCACCAAATTTTCCAGAAAATCCTGCCATTTGGTTGACATAACTTCCTTTGTCACAGGGAGGGTATGGATATCGTTGATCCCAAACTGCCGCAGCAGCCGATCCCGATCTTCATCGGTGTTGATCAGCGCCGGGGGAGACTCCACAAACAGCGCCTGGGGATGCTGGGAGAAGGTGATGGCGGCGCTCTGCGCCCCCCGGGCCTGCGCCAGCCGGACGCATTCCGCCAGCAGCGCCTGATGCCCCAGATGCACCCCGTCAAAGAAGCCCAGGGCAAAGATCTTATCCTTCATGACGCTCACCGCACTGCCTGAAGCAGCTGATCGGCCATGTTTACGATGGCCATATAGGAATGGGGGCGGTCAAACTGCTCTTCGGCGATCCCCCGGGCGATGGTGCCCATAGCGGCGCATTTTGCCGGATCGTCCATCAAGCCCCGGATCACCTCTGCCAGCGCCTGGGGATCCTCCGGCTCCACATTGATGCCGAAGCCGTCGGCTTCCACCTTCCGGCGGAATTCCTCGTCCATGCCGGTGTTGATCATGGGCCGGCCGCTGGCCAGATAGTCGCCGATCTTGGACACGATGCTCTGGGCAGCCTTGCGCACCAGAGAATTCACCACCACATCGCTTTGGGAAAGATAAGCGGCCATTTTTTGATAAGGCATATAGCCCATAAAGGTCACGGGAGCGTCCAGCTCTTTGGCAAGGGCCTCGAAATCGCCGCGCAGCGGGCCGTCGCCCAGGAGCATGATCTGCAAATTCTCCCGGCCTTCCTTCTTCAAAATATCCGCTGCCCGGATCAGGGTGGGGATATCGTAGCTGGTGCCAAGCGTGCCGGCATAGGTGACCCAGAAGGCATCCTGGGGCTTTTGGATCTCCGGGGAGAATTCCTTCACACCGCCGTCAAATACGGAAAGCTCATTGCCCACATACACAGTAGCCTTCAGCGGCACATCCGCACCGTACTTCTTCGGCTGATCCCGGTACCGGTCGGAAGAGCCCACCACGCCATCGGCCAGGCGGTAAGCCTTCCGGGCATGGATGGAGAAGTAAGAGAAAAGCACATCGCTGACCACCGGCACATCCAGCACCATCCGCATAGCCTCCGGCCACAGATCCTCCACATCGATGATGAAGGGGATGCCGGCCTTTTTGGCGTGACGGGCGGCGGTGGAGGCCAGCTGATTATCGGGGATCTGGGCATAGATCAGATCGTAGTGGTTGGCTTGCAGATGCTTTTTGATGTTGCGGGTCAGCACACGGCGGCTGAGGATCCGCTTCACCTGGACATTTTTGGTGTAGCCCGGCTCGTCCATGAAGAGGATCCTGCAGGGGGCGTCCTTCCGGTCCAGCTCCTCCTGGGTGCGGAAGCGCTTCACCCAGTGCTGAAAACGGCTGGTGATCAGATCCACTTCGTAGCCGCATTTGCACAGCAGCGTGGCAAGATAATACATGCGGCCGAGACCCTTTTCTCCCGGCAGCGCCACATCCGTGACGAGCATTGCGATTCGCTTCACAGCAGTTCCTCCTTAAATGCATGGGGTATTCGACAAAATTATAGCCCAGTTTCCCGCAAAAAGCAACCAATAATTGCGCCTTGAGCGGCTGGTACAATTTGTCGGGCGATTCGTGAGTTGCCCCCTACGAATACGACGCACTATGGTGATGCTGTAGGGGACGATGACCACATCGTCCCCAAAAGGCTTCTCCTGGGGGGAGAAGCCTTAGCCCCTCATCCGCCTCACTGTCGTTCGGCACCTGTGAATCAAGGTATGATTGCCCCCGGCAATCATATAGATTAGGGATTCGCTGCGCGGAGCACCACCCCCGGGGG
>JBGVJN010000089.1:0-7348 GCA_045129455.1 Faecousia sp.
GATATCCCCATAGCTGGGTCAAATTTCCGGGCGCAGGAGTAAACTTTTCCTTGCGGCCGAAGTTCAGATGGTCAAACTGGAACAGTGTGGAAAGTTCTCCCCGATCCTGCCCCACATGACGGCGGATCTCCTCCAACTCATTTGCCCAGCATTCGCCCACAGTGAACAGATGCTTAACCTTATCCCGACCGAACATCTCATGGATATATTCGTGCAGGCGAGGTCCAAAGCAGTTGCGGCCGCCTTCAAAATCCTTGGAGATCTGGTCGATCACATCGATACGGAAACCGTCGGCGCCCTGCTCCGTCCAGAAATCCACGATCTCCTGCACCTCCCGGACCACCTTGGGATTCTCCCAGTTGAGATCCGGCTGACCCACGGCATAGGAATGGAGATAATACTGGCCCCGCCGGTCATCGTATGCATAGGCAGAGCCGCAGAAGGCGCTCTCCCAATCATTGGGCGGAGAATCAAACCAGTAGTAATAGTCGCTGTAGGGGTTATCCTTGGACTTTCTGGACTCCTGGAACCAGCGATGCTGGATGGAGGTATGATTGGGCACCAGGTCCAGGATCAGCTTCATGCCACGGCTGTGCATTTCCCGGATCAGCTGACGCATATCCTCCATGGTGCCGAATTCATCCATGATATCCCGGTAATCCGCCACATCATAGCCATTGTCCTCGTTAGGGCTTTTGAAGCAGGGACTCATCCAGATAGCATTGATGCCCAGCTCCTTCAGATAATCCAGCTTGGCAATGACACCCTGCAGATCGCCGATGCCGTCCCCATTGGAGTCGTTAAAGCTCCGGGGATAGACCTGATAAATATGCCAGCCAAGAAAACTTCTGTTCTTATCGTTGAGCATAGCTTTTTCCTTCCATGAGTATATTTTCAAATCACAATATATCCCTTTCCCTACAGAAAGTCAAACACAATCGCAAAAAAGATCCGGGCAGCTTTTTGCCCGGATCCTTTGCATATTCATTACATAATGCCGTTCGTCAATGACAGGGCAGCCTCATCCGCGATCAGCGTAAAATCCGGATGCAGCTGCAGCACCGACGCCGGCACCCAGGGGGTGATCGCTCCCCGGAAGGCATCCCGCACCGCGCGGGCCTTATTTTCTCCGGTGGCTACCATAAGGAGCTGCCGGGCATGCATGATATTCTGAATACCCATAGAGTACGCCTGCTTCGGCACCTGATCGATGCTTTCAAAGAAGCGGGAATTGGCAGCAATGGTGGCCTCAGTCAGGTCTACCCGGTGAGTTCCCTTTGCGAAGGCATCTGAAGGCTCGTTGAAGCCAATATGGCCATTGGGCCCGATCCCCAGCAGCTGCAGATCGATGCCGCCAAGAGACTCGATCACCGCATCATAACGCCCGCATTCCCGATCCGGGTCTGTCTCCAATCCGTTGGGAATGTATGTATTGGCAGGGTCGATGTTCACATGGTCGAAAAGATACTGCCGCATAAACCAGGCGTAGCTTTGGTCATGCTCGGCCCCCAGGCCGATATATTCATCCAGATTCACCCCGCGCACATGAGAAAAGTCCACACTACCCTGCCGGTACATCTGAACCAGGTTGTTGTAGGTCTCAATCGGTGTACTGCCAGTCGCAAGACCAAGCACGCAATCCGGGCAACTTTTTATCTTCTGCACGATGATTTCTGCCGCTACTTTCCCTGCCTGGGCGGCATCCGCCACACGGATCAGTTTCATAGGTGTCATCTTCCTTCTGCATCTGTATTTCCATGCAGATCATAGCATTTCAGAAAACAAAAAGATATAGAAAAACACCCACCAAATTTACCGTTTTCAACTTTTTTCGGCGAACATCCGCCGGAACACTCCGCAGGCAGTATCCCGAAGATCCCGATAAGCATTTTCCGTTCTCAATGCCTCCTCCGCCGTTGCGGATGTTTGCACGATGGGAAAGTAAGCATCGATTCCATGATCCAGGCATGCCTCAGCCCCTTCGCCTAGGCAACCGCAAAATGCGATCACCTTCTTGCCGTGCTTTTTCGCAAGCTTCGCTACGCCAATGGGCGCTTTTCCCATCACTGTCTGGCGGTCCAGTCTCCCCTCTCCGGTCACCACAATATCCGCAGATCGGATCTTCTCTTCCAGCCCGGTTTCCGACAGGATGATCTCCACCCCTGGCTCCAGCGTTGCATTGGTAAAGGTCAGAAATGCGAAACCCAGCCCGCCGGCGGCGCCGGCACCGGGATAGTCCGGATCCGCTTTCTCGGACACCGTTTTCGCAAGCTGTCCATAGTTTCGCAGCCAGGCATCCAGCTGAGGGATCATATCCTGGGTCGCCCCCTTTTGTGGACCGAAGACAGCACTGCAGCCATTGCTGCCGCAAAGAGGATTGGTCACATCGCAGGCGATGCGGAAGGTACACTCTGCCAGCTCCGGCAATACATTTTCCGCTGAGATCCTGTGCAGCTGCTCCAGGCCACCGGCACCCAGAGGGATCTTATCCCCATTTTGATCCAGGAATTCGTAGCCCAGAGCGGCAAGCATACCGGTACCGCCATCATTGGTGGCGCTGCCGCCGATCCCAAGGATAAAGTGTCGGCAGCCTCTTGCGATGGCATCCAGGATCAGCTGTCCCACACCGTAGGTGGTAGCCCTGCGTACATCCCGTTTCCGGGGATCCACCAGCGTGATCCCCGCGGCAGCGGCCATTTCCATGACTGCGGTGCGCCGATCCGGCAAAACGCAGTATGCCGCCGCGACGCTCGCACCCAAAGGTCCCAAAACGCTCACGGTCACAGCATCGCCGCCCAGGCCCTGGCGCAGCGCCTCCACCGTGCCTTCTCCTCCATCTGCCATGGGGCAAACAGTAACACAGGCGGAAGGATCCGCCTTCCTTATGCCGTCATGCACCGAATTGCCCGCCTCCAGGGAAGTCAAGCTTCCCTTAAAAGAATCCATAGAAACCACGATACGCATTGGATCACACCTCTTCCAAAAGCTTCTTGCCGCATAATATTTTCTGTGACAAATCATTTTCTTTATTATAGCATATCTTGCAACAAAAAGGAAACCCCAAGTCCTTCGACTTGGGGTTTGGTCAGGATGTAACGAAAACTCAGTACTCCGTCCGCTCCAGGACTGTCTGCTGCAATTCGGGAGAAAGACGGTTAAAGTACTCACTGTAGCCGCCAACGCGGACCACCAGGGATCTGTGTTCCTCCGGGTGGGCAATGGCATCCAGGATCTCCTCCCGGGAAAGGCAGCTTACCTGCAGCTGCATTCCACCGTTTTCAAAGAAACTCAAGGCCAGCGGTTTCAGCGCAAGTGTCAGATGCTTCTTCGAAATGCGGATATTTACGATCGGTGTTCCGATCACCCGGTGAAGACCAAGCTTACTTACGGAATTGAGCAATGCCGTTGCGCCTTTGTAATCGTTGCCGTGGATAGCCGAAAGAGAATCGCATAGGGGCGCACCCGCAGCTCTTCCATCCGGTGTAGCAGGTACCTGCTTGCCGGCCTGCACATATGTAATGAACTGATTGGACACGGGGTAGAATTTGCCCCGTGGATAACACGCTCTCTGTTCAAGTGCTTCTGCAAGATCACCCAGAAATCGTGTTCCCACCGAATCAGCGCGGTCATCATCATTGCCATAAGAGGCACACCGCTTTGCCAAATCCCGGAATTGAGGGTCACGCTCATCCATGCAGGTCAAAAACTCCAACGGCATATAGGTCTGCTTTTCATAGACCAGTTCACGGATCACATTCAGTGAGTCGATCACATTGATCACGCCGGCCATGTTGATCACACTGTACATGTATCTTGCGCCGCCGGCATGGAATTCCGTAAGGGTATCCAGACAATCATCCACCAGAAGTGTCCGCATCACATCCGGGCGGTAAAGCGCCCGGGTTCGTCTGTATTCGTTCAAACGGTCCAGGGTATCAGCAACTTCTCGTCGGATATCGGTCACAAGTCCTTCGTAGAATTCGTCGTAGGTCTTACGCCGGGAAAGCTCCCGCCGCAGATAGTCTGAGAAAATCAGTGCCACATTGATGCCCGCATCGTCAGAACCTACTGCAGAGAGTCCCTCAAACATCGTCTCCGTGCAGCCACCGAAGGCGATCCGCTTCAGATCCTCTTCCGGGATCTGGGGCATCCGCTCACGAAGGATCTTTAGATAAAGCTCATAATTGTAAAGTGCAGGCTGACCGCAGCTGGTAGCAAGGGATGCCACCGCCTCCTCCCATACCCAATCGGGCATATCACGCTTTACAAGCAGCTGAAGGTTCGGACGCCGTCCGTTGTGGATCGCCCGCAGGCACATCCGGGTCAGCTCGTTGTAATCGGGGCCAAGCGTTCCCGACCAACCGTCATTGACATCCACATTTTTGAAGAACTCACGAAGCAGCGGCGTCATATCCTCACCACGGTGATATGGCAAAAGTATACGGTCCAGGGGGCCGATATCATCGCAGCCATCCAGATAGAAGATGAAATTGAGGCACACCATCGCCTCGTAGATATCCCGGGCCGGCTCATAAGGCACGCGCCGCAGCGCTTCGATCAAGCGCACCGGGGCATCCACACGAACCAGATGGTCAATGCATCTTTGATGGTAGATCCGGATGCCCTCGAGAAGGATCAGCATTGCCTCCCGAAAATCCCCCTCTTCCAGCGCATGAACACGCTCAGCATATCGGTCCAGCCCCTCATTCAGCACACGGGAATAGTTTGGAAAAGAATGGGTCCAGCCCATGCCACCCACTGTATGGGGGCTGTCATGGAACTTCACCACCAGGTCATCCTCCGCCTTGATCAGCTCGAAGGCGCGGACTGATTTCCGTTTCAGCAGCCTGCCGTTGATGGCCATGGTGTTGGCATAGTGGGGCTTGACCGCAAGATCCCCATCAAAAGTAAACATGCACTTCCCGGCGGGATACAATTGCCCGCCAAGGTACGGAGGGAGCATTCCTTGCTCAAAGAAACGCTTCAGCGCATTGGCATGCCTAACCATCGGGCTAGCGCCCTCCAATTCGAACAAACCTGCCGCAAAGGGTTCGCCTATTGAATCAAATAATTCAAATGCCGTCATGGAAATATTCTCCCTTTCCTTGGATTCTTGCTTTCAGTTTACCGAAAAAACTCTGCAGTGTCTATTTACAAATAATAGAATTATATGGTAAAATCATAACTAAAAGGAGGGAGGCACCTATGAAACCAAAGTACAACTTTCACCCATACGATTCCGTCACCGTCCCCAAGAATATCATCATCGGCTGCTCCTCCGATCCCAGAGTGACACGGTACGGTCCGACCCGCAGGAATCAGTACCTTATCCACTATGTGTTTTCGGGAACAGGCAGCTTTAACGGTCATACTGTCAAAGCCGGGCAAGGCTTTTTGACCACCCCCGGTATAGCAGAGCATTACTATCCCGACGAAAAGGACCCCTGGTGCTACCTTTGGTTCATATCCACCGATCCGGCAATAGAATACTTCTTCAACCAATGCGCAGCAGACCCGGAAAGTGGTATTTTTCAGTATCGCAATGTGGGTGTCGTGGAATCCATCGCCAAGCGGCTGATGACCGAAACCAACACACTCCATTTTTCCTATACCCAGATTCTGGAGTATTTCCTCACCATCTTCAATCATTGTGTTTACACCGCTTCCAAAGACAAGATTTCCAGCGAAAAGCTTTACTTCGACTATGCTGTGGAGTACATCAACAATTCTATCTCCTCCCCCGTCACAGTGGAGGAGCTTTGCCTGCGGCTTGGCATCTCACAGGCATATCTGTATCGGGCATTCAAAAATCATGTAGGCTGTTCTCCAAAGCAGTATATCCTGCAGGCCAAGCTGCTGCAGGCGCAGCTGCTGCTCAGAGAAAGCAGTCTTTCCATTTCTGAGGTTGGATCTGCTGTGGGCTTTACCGATGCCCTCGCCTTTTCCAGATTCTTTTCCGCCCGGGCAGGATGCTCACCGTCAGAATACCGCGGGAAGAATTGAAAGCACCGTATTGCGCATAAAAAGTCCCCAGGTCGAAAGACCTGGGGCTTGCAATATTGTATTACGGTTGCGTATCTCCAACCTGGATCGGGATACAGATGACGCCGCAAAAAACCATCAAGCCTGATGGGGCCCGTTTCTTCCACATGGAGGGGCGTATCCGAGCCAATGTATAATACAAAGCCATGGTCGCCCGGATGAGCGATCTTCACTTTCAGAGGGAGCACAGAATTATTCAGCAAAAAGCTTCCGTCCTTCGCTCTTCTCAAGCCAAAAGAGATATGCGGCTCCATGTCTCCGAATTCCACAATGATCCGATATTTTCCCAAGCTGCCGTCATAGTCGATCATACCGTCGCCAATATATTCCCCCTCGTCCTGGGGAACCTCACGCACACTATATCCACCCATGGGCAGAAAGTAGGTCAGCCGTAACTCCAGTGTATCATGTCCGCTCTTGACCGGTGAAATGGCCGTAATAACTCCGGTGTTATACTGAAAAATATCATGCACAAAGATAATTGAGGCAACCAGTAATACAAGCACAATGGAGGTGCAGTAAAGAATGATCCGCTTTTTTGTGCCGGATCCAGGTGTCGTACGACTATTTTCCATGTGATTAACCACCTTTCGTTTATTAACGCTCAGCGTCATATTGATTATAGCACATCTGCAGCTATTAGACAAGCATACTGCGTAACTTCGCCGGAGCAAACCAGATGTCAAAGAAATAAAAGGTTTTGCACATATCCCTTGCAATCCAGGCAAAAAAGTAGTATAGTTAGAACGTTATACTATGGCGCAAAAACGCTTATGAATTTTAGGAGGTCATATTATGATCAATTGGAACAATATGGACACCCTGGCAGCCTACGCTGAGCTTCAGTCCTTGAAGAGAGTGAATGTTGCCGCGGCAATGTCCGGCGAGAACGGTGCCGAGCGTGTCAGAACCTACACTGCTCCCATTGGCGCAGGTCTGGATTTCAACTATGCTGCCAGACCCGTTGACGAGGACATTCTGAATGTGCTGGCCAAGTTTGCCCAGGAGGCGCAGCTGACCCAGAAGTATGCCGCTCTTTATAACGGCGAGATCATCAACACCGGCGAGAAGCGCCGCGTGCTGCACCACCTGTGCCGCGGTCAGCTGGGTGAGAATGTCATTGCTGACGGTGTCAACAAGCGGGAATTCTATGTGGATCAGCAGAACAAGTTCTCCCAGCTTGCCAACAAGGTACATAACGGTGAGCTGGTCAATGCCGACGGCGAGAAGTTCACCACCGTCGTGCAGATCGGTATCGGCGGCAGCGATCTGGGTCCCCGCGCCATTTATCTGGCACTGGAAAACT
>JBGVJN010000090.1:0-21278 GCA_045129455.1 Faecousia sp.
GGCGGCCTGTTCAACATCTTCGAGGTCAATGCTGAAACCATGACCTATGATTATGAGCAAATGGCAAAGGATATCGAGACCTACGGCTTGTACACCTATGAAGAGCTGAATGCGATTTGCCCGCTCAGTGAGGAGATGTTCAACGCAGCAGGCGGTGCTTATCTCAAGGTTTCCATCGGCAAGGGCAACCTGACCGAGGCAGAACTGATCGCAATGATCCTGCGCTATAGCAAGTACTTCTAAGAATCCCATCCTTCGGTGGGGCACGAAAAATCAAAAACAGGCACGGGGGAGACCCCGTGCCTGTGCTTTTTCCCGGATTGCATTTTCTCCGCTGCCGTGCTACAATCGTAGCATCCTACCCAGGGAGGTCATGGGATGAACATCAAAAAACTCGCGCTTCTTGCGCTGGTGCTGGTGTGTCTGGCCGGCTGCGCCGCCCCGGAAAACACCGAACCCACGGAAGATTTCACGGTGATCATGGATCTGAACACCGAATACCCCCTGCCGGACTCGCTGCCCGATGGGGAAGGGGAAAAGACCAGGGTGATCCTGCTGCTTGGCCAGAGCAACGCTTCCGGCGCGTCCATCAACGCGTATCTGGAAAAGGCCGTTGGCCCGGAGCAGTACGGGCGCTACACCCAGGGCTTCGACTCCGTGATGATCAACTACTGCGTGGATGACCACAACGCATCCTCCCAGGGCAGCTTCGTCAAGGTGGACATGACCTGCGGCGCCAACACCGGCTTCTTCGGCCCGGAGGTGGGCATGGCCGAGGTGCTGAGCCAGGCCTACCCCGACGAGACGGTATTTATCCTCAAATTCACCATGTCCGGCTATTCTCTGCACCACCACTGGCTGCGTCAGCGGCAGCGGGGATCCATCTACGATGCCTGCATGGAATTCGTGGGGACCTACATGGACTATCTGCGGCTGAAAAATTACGACGCGTCCATCGGCGCCATTTGCTGGATGCAGGGAGAATCGGACACCACCGAATTCAAGGCCGCCCAATATCTGGAGAACCAGAAGGCGTTCATGGCCTATCTGCGGCAGGATCTGGCGGCATACGCGGAGGATGGGGGGATCTACTTCATCGACGCGGGCATTTCCAACAGCCCCTACTGCGAGCCGGGCTATCCCCAGATCAACGAAGCCAAGGAGCAGATCTCTCTGCTTTCGCCTATGAATCGCTATTTTTCCACCATCGACGCCGGCTTCACCATCCATCTGGAGCCGGAGGGCGACCCGGACTGGGGTCACTACGATGCCCTGTGCGAGCTGGAGCTGGGCCGGATCTTTGGCCGGCAGGTGGTGCAAAGCTACCTCGACCGGGAAAATTGACACAAAAAAATCGCCCCTCACATTGCGTGAGGGGCGATCGCTTTATTCTCAGTCTTCCGCGGTGATGCCGTACAGCAGCAGGAAGTATTCGGGATCCGTGATCTCCACGGTGACGGAAGCCACATGCTTGCCGTCGGTGGGGATACGCAGGATGCCGGTGTGGTAGACTTCCCAGTTGCGGTCATAGTCGATAGAGAAGGCACGGGAGGTGCGGGCGGCTCTGGGCTCGAAGGCGGTGGGGCCGATGAGGCCGAAGACGGTGGCGGATTCCACGCCGTCACGCAGGGGGATCACATTCTCGGTGCCGTCAGCGAAGCGGACGGTATAGGAGCCGTATTCGTGACCCTGGGTGCCGTTGATGGGGTAGCCCTTGCCCATGGTGGCCTGGCCTACGAACCACAGGGATGCGGCGGCCTTGTCCACAGGGATGGTGTAGCTGCTGCCGGCACGAAGAACGGCGGGCTTGCCGTCGGGAATGTTGACGGTCATGCCGCCCAGCTTGCCGATGGGGGCGGGCAGCGCCGGGCCGTGGGTGATGCGGCGCTCACGCTTGTGGTGATAGCCGGGCATCTTGATGGACGCGGCGACGGCGGCATCCCATGCCTCGGGATCGCAGGCGGGCAGGGAGATGGGATGGTACAGCTTGTCAGCAGCACCGCCGCCAACTACGGTGACGATGGGCTCCCGCTTGGCAGCGGGGCGCTTCAGCTGCTCCAGGAAGGACATATAGGTATAGAAGTTGGTCTTGGGCTTGCGGTCCACGGTGACCAGACCCTCGGTAAGGATACCCTCGGTGCAGGCGGGCTCGCCGCGCTGTGCCTCGGGGATATCCTGCCACTGCCAGTAGCTCATACCGGCCAGTACGGGATTCGGCTCCTCGTTCTCGTGCAGCTCGCGCATGACCTCGCAGAACTCGGTGAACAGGTGGGGATTGTCGTGTACGAAGTAGCCACCCCATTCGGTGAAGATCAGAGGCTTGCCGGAGAGGACCTCGCAGCACTTCTTCAGCGTACCGCCGTTGACATTGTGGGGCGCGGAGCCGTAGGGGTGCATGGTGTAGAAGTCCACATCGTACTTGTCGTACAGCTCCTTGGTCTGGTAGATGTCATTGCAGTTGGCACCGGAGATCAGACGGCTGGGATCGCAGCGGCGGGCGGTGGTGACAGCGTCCTGCAGGAACTGCTCATCGAAGATACACTCGTTGAAGGACAGCCAGAAGGCGATACTCACATGGTTGCGGTCACGGTAGATCACATTCTCCAGCACCTTCAAAGCGCGGGTGGTGATCTCCTTGTTGCTCAGGTCGCTCCACCACAGGCCGGGCTCCTCGCTGCACAGCAGACCGATCCGGTCGGCGGCGGCGACCACACGGCGGTCATGGGGATAGTGGACCAGGCGGACATAGTTGACGCCCATGCTCTTCATCATCTTCAGATCCGTCTCGATCATGTCGTCGGTCTGGGTGAAGGCCACATCGTCGGTCCACAGGTCATGGCGGCAGATGCCGGTGATGAACAGATCCTTGCCGTTGAGCAGGAACTTGCTGCCCTTGACCACCAGATCCTTGAAGCCTACCTCGCAGCCGTAGCTATCGACGACGGTCTCACCGTTGGAGAGGGTGACTTCCAGATCATACAGGGTGGGCTGCTCCGGAGACCACAGGTCGGGATAGGCTACATCAAAGGTAAGCTCACCGGTACAGGCGCATACGGGTGCGGCCTCGGCGCAGACCTTACCGCCGCGCAGCAGCTTGGCAGCGATCTGCAGACCCTCGCCGCAGCCTTCCAGCTGAATGGCCACATTGCAGTGGGCAGCGCTGTAGCCTTCGGCAAAATTGTAGGTGAAGAATACATCCTTCAGGCTGACAGGGGAGGACTCCTCCAGGAACACAGGGCGGATGATGCCGCTGTAGCTCTTCCAGCCTTCGGCGGGACCAAATACGGCGTTCAGATCCTGCAGCTTCAGCACGATCTCGTTCTCACCGTCAATGATCAGGTCGGTAATATCATAGGAATAGAAAGAGTAGGGAAGCATAACGCCCAGCTCGGTGCCGTTGAACAGTACGGTGCCTTCGTAAGCGATGCCTTCGAAGCACAGGCGCATGCGGCGGCCATCCTGGGGAGCGTTGATGCTGACGGTGCGGCGATAGATGGAATCGCCCACGCAGGAATAGGAACCGGGAACCTTGCGCAGTTCGGTGTAGCCGCCGGGAATGGAGAATTCCCACAGGCCATTCAGACTGATTTGGGGACGATGATACATAACAGATCTAACCTCCTGTTAATGGTTTTGTAGTTTCAGTATACCATAGACCGGAGATGGCGGAAATTTCATTTTCTTTCGGAGTATGTCATATGAACCAATTTTCTGGCCAATTTCTACTTGCAAAGGTAGCATATTTGATAGTATAATACAGACGACCGTCGGTTGACAGGCGGAAATTTCTGCAAAGGAGGATGCAACCATGCCGGCAAAACATGATCAGATGCGCAATGCGAATACGCTGCTGATCCTGGAGCATATCCGTAAGCATGGCGGCTCCACACGCAGAAGTATTCAGCAGGCCACAGAGCTTAGCTGGGCTACCGTGTCCAACATCTCCGCGGAATTGGTCAGCAACTCGGTGCTTTACGAGCAGGTTCGGGGCAGTCATGTAGTGGGCAGAAACCCGGAATATCTGGATTTTGTGCCTATGCAGAACCTGACCGTCGGTATTGAACTGTCTGCAGGCGGCATTACCGTGCTGCTGGTGGATCTGCGGGGCAATATTGTCGGCTGCGCTACAGAGCCCTGCGCCGATCTGGGGCGGGAACAGCTGATCAGCCAGATGTTGGATTGCGTGGATCGGCTGATCCAAAGATTTGGTATCAAGCATTCATCGCTGCTGGGTATCGGTATCGCTACCCAGGGCAGCGTGGATCGGGACGGCGCAACCTCCTTGTATAACTCCTTTTTCCGGGATTGGCGAAATGTGCCGCTGAAGGAGATCTGCGAAAAGCGTTTTGGTGTGCCTACCCATGTGATGCATGACCCGGTATGTATGGCGCTGGCAGAGCAATGGGCGCGGCGCTTTACGGAGGAGGATGACTTCTCCATGATCCGTCTTTCTTATGGCATTGGTATGAGCCATATCGTGCGGGGCAACCCGGTCACCGGAAACAGCGGCTTTGCCGGCGAGCTGGGTCATATGGTCCTGGACCGCAATGGTCCCCGATGCTCCTGTGGCAACCGTGGCTGCCTGGAAAGCTATAGCTCTTTGCGCGGCATCGCTTGGCGGATCCTGGAACTGGCGCAGAAGAAGACGCTGGAGCTGCCGGAGTACCTGCGGCAGATGGACAGGGACAGTCTGGACTTTATGCGTGACGCGGTGCAGTGGGCAGCGGAGGAAGCCAGATCGGGCAATGCCGCAGCTAAGGCGCTGTTTATGGATGCCGGCTATTATCTGGGTACCAGCATCGCTAATATCATTAACCTCTTCAATCCCAAGTATGTGATCCTGTCCGGCAGCCTGCTGCAGTATGCTGACCTTCTGGGACAGACCGCCCAGGATGTGGCAAAAGAGCTTTCCTGGGAGGAATCCGAGTGCAAGATCTTGATCGCGCCTACAGATCGGAAGCAGGCAGCCATGGGCGCTGCCCTATACTATATTAATAATGCCTTCAATTCCCTGGAGTCCAGATTGCTGGAGCAGGTGGCGGCAGTGTAAAAGACCGGGCGGAATCCCGGTCTTTTTGCACCAATGCGACAGAATGGGGAGGGTATGAGCCGCGAAAAAAGGTCAAAATGACGAAGAAACAAAAAGAATATGAAACTGACAAGCAAAAAAACTGTGTTATAATAGGCATATATCGGTGGATGATATCTTCAACCGATGTGAAAAAAGCACCTGATAATTGAGGAGGCTTCATTATGAGAAACCGAGTTTGGTCACTGCTTCTGTCCCTGTGCCTGCTGCTGAGTCTGGTATCCGGCGTGCTGCCCTATGCCTTTGCTGCGGGTGAGCCGTCCAACCTGGAAGTGGTTTGGGACATGGAAAACCTGCCTAACGATCTCTTTGCCAGCGATGTGGCATGGGATATGACCGGCGGCTCCGGCGGTCATGTGAACGGCAATGTGGATTCCACCCGTGCCAACGGCAAGGGCGTGAACGGATCTGCTGCCGCTGCCATCACCTATCCCAAGGGCGCTCCCGCCGGCTGGGACGATGGCGTGTACCTGCGTCTGACCGAGGACGAGAAGGCCAACACCAACTGGTACGGAGCAACGCAGTTCTGGTTCTGGATCGATCTGTCTGCTTTCAAGAATACGGAGATCTATATGGATCTGGCCATCGACGGTGTATGCCCCGGTATTGACCAGCCTTATTATCTGATCCAGGGCGGCAAGCAGGTCACTAAGTATACCGCAAAGACTTGGGACGGCGCTACTTTTGGTCGTCTGGGCTTCCCCAAGGGTTATAAGGGCTGGGTCGGTATCGAACTGTCCGGCTATAAGGCTACCTTTGGTACGGTTCAGAGCGTCGGCTTCTGCTTCTCCCCCAGTGGCGACAAGAATAGCTTCCCTCTGTCCATGTATGTTGACCAGTTCAGCATCGTCCGTGGCGATAAGGCCCTGGGCGCGCTGGAGGGTACCGGCGAGCAGTTTAACAAGGATACCGCTGCCGGCAAGAACAAGATCTATACCAACCTCACCGGCATCAACCAGACCGTTACCTCCTACGGCGCTTCCGGCGCTTGGTGGTCCACCGGCTGGGGTACCGATAAGTTTGTGGACAACCTGCTGAATGTGGTCTTCACCGATGCAGGCGCAGGCCTGAACAACTACCGTCACAACATTGGCGGCGGCGTTCTGGACGATCGCTCTGACGCCGACGGTATGGCCTGGAGCCGCCGTGCGCTGTCCCCTCTGACTCCCGACGGCAAGTATGACGAGGACCGTGACATTGGTGCATGGACCGTCTACAAGAAGCTCAACGAGATGAACACCATCGACAACTTCACCCTGTTCATCAACTCTCCTCCTTCCACCATGACCAACAGCGGCATGACCTATGGCGACGAGTGGGCCGATTCTCCTTCCAACCTGCGTAAGGATTGCTACGAGGCTTTTGCCAGCTATGTGGTCGACATGGTGCAGCTGTACAACTGGTGCGGTATGCAGGTGGACTATGTCAGCCCCATCAACGAGCCTCAGTGGAGCTGGACCGGCGCCCAGGAAGGCTGCCACTACACCGGCAGCGAGGCTGTTGAGATTCTGACTCTGGTCATTAAGGAATTGCAGGAGCGCAGCAAGGAAGACCCCACCATCGCCCATGTGAAGGTGAGTCTGGCTGAGTGCGCCAACTGGACCGACAAAACTTACATCAACTATGTCTATCTGCAGCTGAAGACCATGCCCGAGCTGTGGGACAAGATCGACCATCTGGCCTGCCACTCCTACGGCACCGACCAGTCTGCCAAGGAGCGTCTTGCCCGTGACTTTAAGACCATGGGCGCTGATGCCACCTTCCGCCAGACTGAGTACGGCCCTGCTTACAACCATCCCGATCTGACCATCACCTCCGCTCTTGATGTTGCCAGAGTAATGTGGGAGGATCTGTCCATTCTGAATGTTGACGGCTGGAGCTACTGGCTGGCTGCTGCCAACGGCATGTTCACCGACGGCTTGGTGTACTTCAATATCGGCTCCGAGGATCTGATGCCTGCAAAGCGTCTGTGGGCTATGGGTCAGTATGCCCGTTTCACCAAGGGTGCCATCCGTGTGGATGTGGACACCTATGGTATGCCCAGAAAGGTCAAGACTACCGCCTATGTTAACCCCGCTGAGGGTACTCTGGTGTATGTCGTTGTCAACGAGAGCACCTCTGATGAGACCTTCTCCTTTGTCGGCCTGCCTGCAGGCTCTGTGGCAGAGGTTTGGGAGACCTCCGCGATCCGTAATCTGGAGAAGAGAGGCACTATGACCGCCGATGCCGGCTACGCACTGCCCGCTGAGTCCATCACCACCTTCGTGTTCAATAACATCAAGTTTGAAGATGTCCAGTCCGGCGGCAACCCCGATAACCCCAAGAAGACTGAAGTGGATGTAAACTTCGACTATAGCATCTTCTATGCTTCCAGCGAAGAGCCCGAGCAGGGTGGCAATACCCAGGATCCCACCCAGGGTCAGGATCCCGCAGATCCCACCACCGGTGACAACCAGGATCCCACCCAGGGCAAGGACCCCGTGGATCCCACCACCGGCACCAAGCCCAATGGCGACACTCAGCCCAGCGAGCCTGTTGGTCCTTCCGTGGATGCTTCCGGCATTATCACCACTCTGGTGGTCGTTGCTGTAGTCCTGATCGGTGCTGCTGTTGCCATCGTGATCATCAGCCGTAAGAGAAAGAACTAATTGACCTCATAAAAAGGGTGCGCCGGAAGGCGCACCCTTTTTTCTTGCATCGTTCCTCAAATAAATAATGGCACGCCGTGTGGCGTGCCATTGCTGCGTTATTTGGATCAGTAGCCGGGACCGACGCCCATCACATTCAGCCATTGCAGGGCCAGGGGCAGCCAGGTGGCTGCGTGGGGATTGCTTCTGCGAACATGCTCGTTGGCCAGAGACAGGCCATGCGCACCCTTGGTGTAGATATGCAGATCGTAGGGGATCTTTGCTTTCTGCAGCGCCAGCGACAGCAAAAGCGCGTTTTCTACAGGTACAACGGGATCTTCGGTTGTATGCCAGATGAAAGCGGGGCAGGTGCTGGGGCCGATATGCTTTTCAATGGACCAGGGATCCCGCTCCGGGCAGACGGAGTCGTAGCCGGAGGTGTTCACAAAGGAGCCGCTGCTTGCCTTCAGCTCGGACACAGCTGGTGCGTAGGACAGGATCATGGCATTGGGCTGGCATTTTCCGTCAGAAGCGCCGGGGATCCGCCCCTCGTTGCTGCCCAGGACACCCAGGCAGCCTGCCAGATGGCCGCCGGCGGAGAAGCCGCACACGGTGATTTTGTTGGGATCGATGCCCCAATCCTCAGAATGCTCCCGGATATAGCGAACAGCAGCGGCAGCCTCCTGCAAAGGCGTGTCGCCCAGCACGGGGGCATCCTGGGAGGGTCGGACACTGTAGTGCAGCACACAGGCCTGGTAACCAGCCTGTACAAAGGCCACGGCGATGGGTTCAGCTTCCCGGGGGGAAAGGTGGGTGTAGCCGCCGCCGGGGAAGATCAGCACGCAAGGTCTGCGGCTGTGATCTACATGTTCATAGACTTTACTGCGCAGGCAGACATCCATTTTTACCTGGGTGCCGGGCAGGGGAGAAACGGTAAAGCACTGCATAATCTGTCTCCTTTCCTGGATCAGGTGTTGGGACCGAGGCCGATCAGCTTCAGCCACTGGACGGACAGAGGGAACCAGCTGTTTACATGGGGGAAGTGGCTGCCTACCTCAGCGGTAGCCAGACCTACGCCATGCCAGCCGTGGGAGTAAAGATGCAGGTCAAAGGGGACGCCGTTCTTGCGCAGGGCTTCGGCGAACAGGATGGAGTTGTCCACAGGTACGGTGGCGTCGCTCACCGGCTGCCAGATAAAGGTGGGACAGGTGTCGGGGCGGACAAACTTCTCCAGAGAATAGGCATCGTTCTCCGGACAGACGCCCTTCTTACCGGTGAGATTTCCGATGGACTGAGCGTGGGTATACTCGCCGCCGGTGATCACAGGATAGCAAAGGATCAAACCGTTGGGCTTGCCCAGAGCGTGGTCCACACCGGGGATATGCTCCTCGCTGTCCCAGAATACGGTGGCGCTGGCTGCAGCATGACCGCCGGCGGAAACACCAAGCAGGATGATTTTATTGGGATCGATGCTCCATTCGTCGGCATGCTGCCGGACCAGTCGGATACTGGCGGCCACATCCCGCATCGGCGCATCTCCAAGGATGGGATCTTCCTCGGTGGGACGGATGGAGTAGCGCAGCACGCATACCTGGTAGCCTTCGCCCATGTAGGCCAGGGCGTTGGGCTCGGAGTCGCGGTCGCCGCAGAAAACATAAGCACCGCCGGGGCAGATGATCAGACAGGGTCTGCGGTCGTGGGACGCGCTTTCTCTGGTCTCATACAGGAATACCTCCAGGATCGCGGAGGAATCCTCGCAGGGTCTTTCGGTAAAGAATCTCATAGCGGCCTCCAGGGAATTGGATTAAAATTTTGCATACAGAGATACCAATATTATACAATCAAATGCGCCGCCTGTGAATTACATTTTTTTTGCAACTTATCCAATGAACAGGGGTAAAACCATGGGTCGGATTGTAGAACTTGCAAAGTTATAATTTCTTTTGAACTTAGACGCAAACCCTTGAAAATGGACTTTGATTTTGTATACTGGAAGTACGTAGGGGTGCTATACCCTGCGCACAACGGGATAGAATAGGAGAATGCAACATGAAAAGCTGGAGTAAATTGATTAGTCTTCTGCTTGTCTTCGTGATGCTGTTAGGCACTTTTGCCGGCTGCGTTCCCGAAAATGACAACCCCACAGGCAGTGGATCCAGTGATCCTACTGAGCCTTCTGGGCCCAATGTTGAATATCAACCCCAGAGACCCGCAGATCCGGGCGTGGTTCCTCCCCTGGATAACAGCGCGGATGCGCCTGAGAACGGCGTGGTCTGGGATATGGAAAATCTGCCCGATGATCTGCTGGGCGCAGGCTGGGTCTCCGCCAAGTATGGCGACCAGAACGACTTTGTGGCCGGCAGAACCACCTTTACCGGCGCCGCCGGCAAGGGCTATAAGGGCAGCCGTGCCTTTGCGATCCATCAGAACGCGGAGTATAACTGGTCTGATGTGTTCAATGTGGGCCTGGTTATGGACGATACCGCTGTGCGCAAGTGGGCGTGGGGCAGCATCTTCTGGGTATGGTATGATACCACCGCATCTGCCGGCAGTATCATGATGGAGATGGAAGTCAACAGCAACCATATGAAGATCGGCTCCAACTACTATGTTATGGAAGACGGCGCTACCACCGCTGAGCTGGCCGGCACTCTGCCCGAAGGCTACAACGGCGCAGGTTATGCCCGTATCCCCCTGCAGGGTGGCTTCAAGGGCTGGGTCGGCGTGGACATCGAGGCCTTCAACACCAATCTGAAGAAGGTCAGCGCCATTTCCCTGCACTTTACCAATATCGTTGTTGGTTCTACCATTTATCTGGATAACTTCTGCATGAGTGACGCTGGCCCCATGGGTGCCGGTCTGTCCATGGTCAACAAGAATGTTGCCGGCTCCGACAAGCCCGCATGGGATATGGAAAACCTGCCCAACGACCTGCTGGCCGCTTACTGGGCAACCATGGAGTATGCCTCCAGCTCCACTCCCGGCAACTTCCAGATCCTGTCCGCTCCCGGTAAGGGCGTCAAGGGCAGCAAGGCCCTGCGCTTCTTCCAGGCCGGTGACTACACCTGGGCTGACGGTGTTGCCATCAACATCAAGAATGACTCCACAGCACTCAACGGCTGGGGAGAAGGCGATATGCTGTGGTTCTACGCAGATGCCACAGAGATGCGCAATAACGTTTCCTTCGACCTCTGGCTTGACAATGTGAAGCCTGCTGAGGGTACTCCTGTTTACGGTATCAATGAGCAGGGCAAGATCGTCGAAGCTTACAAGATGGCTCCCGCATGGGACGGCCAGACCTTCGGCCGTGTTCTGGTTGGTGCCGGTTATAAGGGTTGGGTCGGCGTGCCTCTGTCCGCATGGGAGGGCAACCTGTCCAATGTTATGAATCTGTATTTCCACCTGGCTTACTCCAAGGCTGACGGCAACGCAAACCGCAGCCTGTACCTGGACGAGTTCTGGATCCTGAAGGAAGGTCAGAAGCCCAAGACCGCTACCGGTGCCAACATGGATGTCCTGGCCGGTAAGGTTCCTGTAGCCGGCAGCGACTTCACCGTTCCCGGTGAGGTCTTCAGTGTGGATAACCTGCCTGCTGAGGGCTGGTTCGAAGAGACCTACAAGGACAATGAAAACTATGAGGCCGGCCATGTGGCTCTGAGCGTTGCCGCAGGCAAGGGCTACCAGGGCAGCGCCGCTCTGCAGTTCCTGCAGGCTACCGGCTATCACTGGAGCTCCGTATTCGAGATCGATCTGGGCAAGGACAGCTCTGCTGTTACCGATTGGCTCAGCAACAACAATGCCCTGTGGTTCTATGTGGATGCCAGCGAGCATACCGCTTCTGTGGGCATCGACCTGACCATCGACGGCAAGGATCTGAAGCACGGCGGCGAATACTACATCGTGCCTGACAATGCATCCAACGGCACCATCGAGACCATTCCTGAGGCATACACCGGCGCCAACAAGGGCCGTCTGGTACTGCCTGCCGGCTTTAAGGGCTGGGTTGGCGCGAAGCTCAGCGAGTGGGGCACCGATGTCTTCGGCGGCAGCAAGCTGAGATTCCATCTGGGCTACAGCGGCTCCGACGATGTTGCAGGCAAGAGCACTTACATCGACTCCTTCTGGCTGACCAAGACCGCTGCTGCGCCCAATGGCAAGCCTGCCATCAAGCCCGTTGAGGGTACTTGGGACAAGGGCGGCCAGCTGTGGTGGCAGCCCGAGACTCTGCCCGAGACTCTGTACACCGGAGATAATCCTCCTCTGATCCTGGGCGGCAGCTCTCCCAGCGCACACAATCAGTACAAGGACTACATCATGGGCAGTGTCGTCAACAAGGGTATCGGCGGCTCTGCTGCACTGCAGTATCAGCTGCTGAAGAAGGGTCCTGATCCTTGGGACTATGACCTGGCGATCCACTGGGAGAATAGCAGCTTCAAGCACGATACCACCGGCTACGACATGATCTGGTACTGGGTGGACACCACCGAGTTCAAGGATGGCGTGAATCTGGCGATCGAGCTGCACTTTGCTCAGGCTAAGAATGCTGTGTTCTATACCTGGGACGGCAAGAACGATCCTGTACCTGGCACTACCAATGAGTGGGGCAAGGCTACTCTGCCCGCAGGCTTCAAGGGCTATGTTGGTCTTTCTCTGGAATCCTACAAGTCTGGCGGCTTCAAGATGGGCGAGCTGTGGCATATCGGCTTCCACTTTGAGCCTAAGAGCAGCGATACTCTGCCCGCTTCTATCTACATTGACCAGGTCTGGCTGACCAAGGAAGGCCAGGTGCCCAATGTGACCCTGGGCGAGAATGACGTTGCCAATGCACCTCAGGCCGCACCCGAGGCTGGCGGCACCCAGCTGTGGGCCCCTGAAAAGCTGCCCGAGGATCCCTACACCATGCCCGATGATCACGGCGACGGCGACATGCCCGCACTGAACGTCGGTGAATACCACAGCCAGACCGGCATTGCCGACTACTTCCAGTATATTACTCTGGGCAAGGCTCCCGGTAAGGGCATCGGCAGCTCCATGGCTCTGGAATACACCATCAAGCAGATGCATCAGGAAAACTGGGACTTCTCCGCGGTCATGCACTGGAAATACAGCTCCTTTGCATCAAATTGGAAGGAACTGAATCCTGAGATGCTGTGGTTCTGGATCGATACCACCAGCAGCACCGAGCAGATCAAGTTTGACCTGAAGATCGCAGGTGTTGGCCCCAATGTTGGTGCTTACTTCTACACCTGGGACGGCAAGAATGCTCCCGAGATGCAGCTGATGGAAGAGGCCTACAATGGTGCCGGCTACAGCCGTATCCCCCTGGCAAAGGGCTATAAGGGCTACATCGGTATCCCCCTGAGCGCATTCTCCAATGCTAAACTGGGCGAGGTCTGGTATCTGCGCTTCTACTTCGGCATGAACACGAATACACCTGTGCCTACCACTGTGTACCTGGATGAGTTCTGGCTGACCGGCTTGAACGAGGTTCCCGGTGTGACCCTGGGTGAGAACGATTATTCCGCCGGTGGCACCGTAACTCCCGATCCTACTCCCGATCCGGAGCCCGATCCCGATCCTAAGCCCGAGGGCAGCTACCTGCTGTGGGATCCCCACAGCCTGCCCGAGGATCCCTATACCGGCGGCGGCGAAGCTGCCCTGCAGGTCGGCTATGCCGGCCAGGTGGATGACTACGGTCCCTATGTGGCTGCTTATAAGGCTGCCAATAAGGGCGTGGGCGGCACCTCTGCACTGGCTTATGAGTATAAGCAGAAATTGGACGGCAAGGATTGGGCGATGACCATCTTGGTCCACTGGCAGCACAGCAGCTTTGAGCCTGAATGGGGCGTAGCATATCCCGGTGCTGAGATGCTGTGGTTCTGGATCGATACCACCGGCGCTACCGATGAAATCAATCTGGATCTGCAGCTGGGCGGTAAGAAGCTGAAGATGAACACCGTCCATTACACCTGGGATGGCAAGAACGCTCCTGTGGAGCATGCCAATACCGAGGCCTACGGTGGCGCCGGCTACAGCCGCATCCCCCTGGAAAAGGGCTACAAGGGCTTCGTTGGTCTGAAGCTCAGCGATTTCGAGACGCTGGAGGCCAAGATCTGGTATCTGTACTTCTACTTCGCAGGCAATAACCAGAGTTCTCTGCCCGCAACGCTGTACTTCGATGAGTTCTGGCTCACCGCAGCCGACAAGCTGCCCAATGTGACCATGACCGACAGCGATTACAATGCCGGCGGCGAGCCTGTGATCCCTGAGGAGCCCGAGGGCTTCGTCAAGGGCGGCAGCTCTCTGTGGGATCCTACCAAGCTGCCTGCGGATCCTTACAATGTTCCTGCAGATGCACAGGATTGGCAGACGACACCCGCGCTGAATCTGGGCGGAAGCTACGATGTTTCTTCCTACATTTTCGCAAAGCCCGCTGTTGGCAAGGGCTACAACCTCGGTACAGGTCTGGCCTATCAGTATCTGGCTCATGGCGATCTTAAGTGGGCTTGCAACATGACAATGCACTGGGAGTTCAGCAGCTTCTCTTATGACTGGTCCAATGCTGAGATGTTCTGGTTCTGGATTGATACAAGCGAGTATGAAAACGGCATTAACCTGGAAGTTCGCCTGGATGGCAAGCACACCAAGATCGATGGTACCTATTACACCTGGAATGGTGTCGATCAGCCTGTGAAGTGCGTTGCCCCCATCGCTTACGGCGGTGCCAAGTTGTCCCGCCTGCCTCTGGCAAAGGGTTATACCGGCTTCATCGGCATCCCCCTGTCTGAGTTCCATTGGGTTAAGGATGATAATAGCATCGAGGAATTGAACAAGGGTACAGTTTGGACGATCACATTCCACTATGAACCCAGCGATTCTGAGAGCATGCCCAAGGCTATCTACATTGACGAACTGTGGCTGACCAAGGCTAACCAGATGCCCAATGTGGCTGAGCCCATCACCCGCGGCGGCCACCACCTGTGGGATGCTGAGAACCTGGATGGCAATGTCCTGTCTTCTACTGCCTATGGCAGCGATGCCCCTGTATATAGTGCCGCGCCTAATAATGTTACCGCACAGATGGTCAGCGGTAAGGGCTACAACGCTTCCAAGGCCTTGGCATATGGCTATGGGAAGATGGATGGCAATTACTCCAATAGTAATATTGTTGTCCATTGGGAGCGTGCCGGTTGGACTATGCAGCCCGTGGACGGCTACTGGGGCGCATGCCAGTGGGGCGGCCAGGAAATGCTGTGGTTCTGGGTGGACGCTTCTGAGTTCAGCAGCACCTGGAATCTGCGCGTCCAGATCGAGAAAAAATCCGGAAATGGTGCCAAGTACTATTTCTGGGATGGTGTCACTCAGCCTACTATGGGCGGTACGATCTCTTCTAGCAACTGGGAAAACTTCTCTGTGAGCGCAGGCTATAAGGGATGGATCGGTATCGAACTGGGTGCCTATGTAACGAACGGTCTGAGTCTCGATGGCGTGTGGGATATCCTGTTCTACATCGAGCCTTGGGGCGACCGTGGCAGCGATGGCGAGACCGTCAACAAGACTCTCTACATCGACGAACTGTGGCTGACCAAGAAGAACGAAGTTCCCAATGTGACGCTGCAGCTGAACAAGGGCGGCCACCACCTGTGGGATGCTGAAAACCTGGATGGAAACGTTCTGTCCTCTACCGCTGGAGGCAGTGCTGAAGATGCCCCGGTGTATAGTAATGCACCTGACAATGTCACTGCGCAGGTAATCGGTGGTAAGGGTTACAACTATTCCAAGGCCTTGGCATACGGATACGGAACGATGGATGGTCGTTACTCCAGTAGCAATGTTGTTGTCCACTGGCAGCGCGCCGGCTGGACTATGCAGCCCGTGGACGGCTACTGGGGCGCATGCCAGTGGGGCGGCCAGGAAATGCTGTGGTTCTGGGTTGATGCTTCTGAGTTCGGCGGTTCGTGGAATCTGCGCGTCCAGATCCAAGGCCGGTCCGGCGATGGCGCTAAGTACTACTTCTGGGATGGCGCTACGGAGCCTACGCTGGGCGGTACGATCTCTTCTGCAAGTTATGAAAACTTCTCTGTGAGCGCAGGCTACAAGGGATGGATCGGCATCGAACTGAGTGCTTTCGTGACCAATGGCCTGAATCTGGATGGTGTATGGGATGTGTTGTTCTATATCGAGCCTTGGAATGACCGTGGAAACGATGGCCAGACCGTCAACAAGACTCTCTACATCGACGAGCTGTGGCTGACCAAGCTGGATCAGGTGCCCAATATCTAAGCAAATATTTCTACCCGAGCGTGCCGCAGAAATGCGGCACGCTCTTGTTTTGTTTTCACAAAACTGACAGCCGGCAAATACAGAAAATAAGTGAAATTTACTTGTAAGGTAAGGAAGAGTATAATAAGTGTGTAATATGACGCGCTGTACCTTCCGCGTCTATCTATCCTGAAATGAGCGGTGAGAGCTATGAATGGCAAGAGCTTTAAGATCATAATCAGCGTGATCCTTGCGGTGGCGCTGGTCGCCGGAGGTGTATACCTGCTGGCCCGTCCCACAGTGGATAACTATGCGGATAAGTATGCGGGTGTAGATCTGACTGCGGATGTGGGCGAGATCAGCCGCGAGGGTACTTACGAGGGTTATCTGCTGCAGCATAAGGATGCGCAGCTCCCCGCGGACGGTGTGACGATCGATGTGCTGGGCTTTTCCGAGGCTACCGGCGCTGAGGCAGGCGCGGATCCCGCGAACCTCAAGTCCTCCGCCGCTGTGCTGATCACCAAGGAGGATAGCTCCGTGACCTGGGAAGTGGATGTTCCCAAGAGCGGTATGTACTATATCGTCTTCGAGTACTGTCCCATCAAATCCCGGGGCATCAATGCCGAGCGTGCCATCCTGATCAATGGCGAATCTCCCTTCCGTGGCGCGGATACCCAGCAGTTTACCCGCTTCTGGACCGATGACCCTGAGGATGAGGAAAAGTACGATAACCGGGGCAATCAGATCCGCCCCCAGCAGATGGAGATCCTCCAGTGGGCCACCAAATATGCCAGCGATAACAATAGCGGCTATGTCCAGGAGCCTTACCGTTTCTACTTCAAGCAGGGCATCAACACCCTGACCCTGGAGGGCGTCAGCGAGCCTCTGGCGCTGCGTGCGCTGCGGCTGGAGCCTGTGACATCCGTCATCAGCTACAGCGATTATCTGGCCGCAGGGCCTGCCCAGGGCGCCATGGCCCCCTGGTCCGATACCATCCAGGGCGAGGATGCGTCGCTGCGCTCCGATCCTTCTCTGTATGCGGTGTACGATCGCTCCTCTCCCAACACCACCCCTTATAGTATTGCTTTGACCAAGCTGAATATCATCGGCGGCACCTCCTGGACCATCAACGGCCAGTGGATCGAATGGACCGTGGATGTTCCCGAGGACGGCTGGTACAATATCGGCTTCAAGGGTCGCCAGAATTACGCAAGAGGCCAGAAATCCGTCAGATCCTTGCAGATCGACGGCGTGATGCCCTTTGCTGAGGCTTCCGAGATCGGCTTCCAGTACAGCAGCGTGTGGCAGATGCAGAGTGTGGGCGACGAGGAAGGGGATTACCTCTTCTATCTGACCAAGGGCGAGCATACCGTGCGTCTGACTGTGGCCCTGGGTGCCATGGGCGATACCATTGGCCGCCTGGAGGACAGCATCTACCGCCTCAACCAGATCTACCGGCAGCTGCTGGTGGTCATGGGCCGCACCCCTGATAAGTACCGCGACTACAGCGTCTATAAGACCTATCCGGATCTTCCGGCGGCATTCCTGCTGGAAAGCCAGCGCCTGTATGCCATCGCCGATGAGATCGCCGGATTCTCCGGCGGCAAGAGCAACCTCACCGGCACGGTCACCGTGATGGCCAATATGCTGGAGGAATTTTCTGAGGACGAAGCGCTGATCAAGCGCCGCCTGCAAAACTTCCGTGACAATATCACCGCACTGGGTACCACGATGCAGAATCTGACCCAGTCCCAGCTGGATATCGACTATGTGGTGGTCAAGACCCCCGAGGCCCAGTGGCCCAAGGACGATGCCGGCGCCTTTGCCTATGTGTGGCATGAGATCAGCTCCTTCTTTACCTCCTTCTCCGCGGACTACGATTCCGTGGGTAATACCTATGATGAGGGCATGGAAGTCATCGATGTCTGGATCCTCACCGGCCGTGACCAGGCCAATGTGCTCAAGACCATCATCGACGACAGCTTTACTCCCAAGACCGGCATCGGCGTCAATCTGAAGCTGGTAGAGGGCGGCACGGTCCTCAGTGCTGTGGCAGCCGGCACCGGCCCGGATATCATCCTCAGCGCCGGCCAGGGTGAGCCTGTCAACTACGCGCTGCGTAACGCAGCGGAGGATCTGACCCAGTTTGAAAATTGGGAAGAGGTCTACGGCCGCTTCCACGAAAGCGCTTACCGTCCCTTTGAGTTCGACGGCGGCATTTACGCCATCCCCGAGACCCAGTCGTTCAATGTTCTGTTCTACCGGCGGGATATTTTTGAGGAGCTGGGCATCGATGTGCCCCAGACCTGGAAGGATGTGCAGGATATCCTCACGGTGCTGCAGCACGCCAACATGGAAGTGGGCATGCCCGATATCATGCGCACCAACGGCGCGGATACCTCCGGCTTCTATGCTATGATGTTCCAGAACGGCGTGGAGCTTTACAGCGAGGACGGCAAGTATGCTCTGCTGGATTCCGAGGGCGCGATCAAGGCCTTCGAGGTCTATACCGAGTTCTACACCAACAGTGACATCCCCAAGAACTATTCCTTCGTGGACCGCTTCCGCAGCGGTGAGATGCCCATCGGCATCGCCGATTTCAGCCTGCAGAACACTCTGGCGGTGTTCGCACCGGAGCTGAAGGGCCTGTGGGACTTCACCTTGATCCCCGGCACCCAGCAGGCGGACGGCTCCATCGACCATTCCGTGCTTTCCAACAGCGCCTGCTCCATGATGCTCAAGAGCGATGATCAGCAGGCCAAGGAAAACGGCTGGGAATTCCTCAGCTGGTGGACCAGCGCTGAGGTCCAGGCCCGGTTCGGCCGGGAAATGGAGTGCCTGATGGGCTCCGCTGCCCGTTATGCCACCGCGAATCTGGAGGCCTTCCAGCAGCTGTCCTGGAGCTCCGAGCAGCTGGATGTACTTAATGAGGCCCGCCAGTGGGCCCAGGCCAACCGGGAAGTGGCCGGCGGCTACTATACCGGACGGCATGTGGTCAACGCGGTGCGTAAGGTCATCAACGACCAGACCGTGCCCAGAGAGACCCTGCTGGACTACAACAAGACCATTAACGACGAGATCAAGAAAAAACGGGCCGAATTTGGCCTGGATTAAGGAGGTTGCGGTATGAAAACAGATATTCGCGAAGCTGCGCCTCCCCGCAAGAGCCTCTACTGGCAGATGAAGAAGGACCAGGCAGGCACCACACTGCACAAGATGAAGAAAAGCTGGGTGGATTACGCCTTCCTGTTTCCCTTCGCTATGGTGTTTGTGGCGTTCTACATCCTGCCGGTGATCATCTCTGTGTTCTTCAGCTTTACCCAGTACAATGTGTTTGAAAAGCCGGAATTCATCGGCTTCCAGAACTATATCAACCTGTTTTTGGCGGATGAGGTCTTCCTCATCGCGGTGAAGAATACCTTCATCATCGCCGCCGTCACCGGCCCCATCGGTTATCTGGCATCGTTCCTGTTTGCCTGGCTGATCAATGAGCTGCCCCGGAAGATCCGCAGCATCGCGGTGGTCATCTTCTATGCACCTACCATTTCCGGTCAGGTATATCTGATCTGGAGCATCATGTTCAGCGGTGACGCTTACGGCTATGTCAATGCCTTTTTGATGAATCTGGGCATCGTGGATTCTCCGGTCCAGTGGCTGACCGACCCCACTTACATGATGCCTGTGCTGCTGCTGGTCATCCTGTGGATGAGTCTGGGTACCGGATTCCTGTCCTTTATCGCAGGCTTGCAGGGTATGGATAAGGGCCAGATCGAGGCCGGCTATGTGGATGGCATCAAGAACCGCTGGCAGGAGCTGTGGTTCATCGTGTTGCCCAACATGAAGCCTATGCTTCTGTTCGGCGCGGTCATGGCCATCACCCAGTCCTTTGGCGTGGCGGATGTGACCATGGCCCTGGCCGGCTACCCCAGTACCGACTATGCGGCCCGTACGGTAGTTACGCACCTGATTGACTACGGCTCCACCCGTATGGATATGGGCTATGCCTCCGCCATCGCCACGGTGCTGTTCATTACCATGATCCTGTGCAACAAGGTCATTCAGAGCCTGCTGCGCAAGGTCGGTACGTAAAGGAGCGGTGTTATGGACTATAAGAAAAGATTAGGCCGTTCCACCGGCGGAAACCTTGCGGTGTATACCTTCCTGGTCCTTGTGGGCTGCTTCATGGCGCTGCCGCTGGTGTATGCCATCAGCAACTCCTTAAAGCCTCTGGACGAGCTGTTCGTATTCCCGCCCAAGTTCTTTGTGCAGAATCCTACCCTGGATAACTTCAGCGATCTGTTTGTGATCATGGGTAAATCCTGGGTCCCCTTCTCCCGGTATATATTCAACACCCTGTTGATCACCGTCGTGGGTACCTTCGGCTGCGTGGTCATCACCTCTATGGGTGCGTATGTGCTGGCGAAGAAGAAGTTCCCCGGCCGCGATCTGATTTTCAGCATCGTGGTCACCTCCCTGATGTTCTCCGGCTATGTGACCCAGATCCCCAACTATCTGGTTATGGCGGAGATCGGCTGGGTGGATACCTTCTGGGCCGTGATCGTGCCTGCGTTCGGTATGCCCATGGGCCTGTTCCTCAGCAAGCAGTACATGGAAGGCATCCCCGATACCCTTCTGGAGGCTGCCCGGATCGACGGTTCCAGCGAATGGCGAATCTTCTGGCAGATCGTGATGCCCATGTCCAAGCCCGCCTGGGTGACGGTGATCATCTTCTCCGTCCAGGGCCTGTGGAACTCCAAGGCATCCAACTTCATTTTCTCCGAGGATCTGAAGACCCTGCCCTATGCTTTGCAGCAGATCCTCAATGGCGGTATTGCCCGTACCGGTGTGGGCTCCGCGGTTACCGTGATCATGATGATCGTGCCCATCGCAACGTTCATCCTGTCCCAGCGGCAGATCATGGAGACCATGGCCAGCTCCGGCTTGAAAGAGTAGGTGAGCGCCATGAAGAAAATTGCAATGAAGATCTTCGCGGCAGTAATGCTGCTGTGCGTGATCCTGCCGCTGCTTCCTGCCCGTACGGAAGCTGTGGGTCTGGATCAGTACTATACCTACAATTACGACTGGTACAACTACGCACTGCCTTCTCCCGATGCCTATACGGTGCGCTACCGCATCGACCCCGCCGAACTGGGGGTAGGCAAGCTGAAGGCCGCGGTGGGTATGTTTGTCCGGGGTGATGAGCTTTACCTGGTGGATACCGGCAACAACCGGATCCTGCAGCTGCGCTTGTCCGAGATGGAGACCACGCTGGTCCGTGAGATCACCGGTACCGAGGAGTG
>JBGVJN010000091.1:0-4213 GCA_045129455.1 Faecousia sp.
CGATACCAAACTTCGCCACACCCGGATATGCTTGCGTTTCCTTAACGCCAGAGTATATTAGCACACCTTGGCGAAAAATGCAAGCATTATTTTTACTTTTTTGAAAAAATTATTCCCCTACATCGGAGCGGACCACTTTTCCGATATTCCACAGGGTAGCTACCTTCTGCTCCGCTTCCTTCTTCTCAGCTTCATTGCTATACTCCACAAAAACGGTGTGGGCGCTGCAATCGGCACATTCCACCTGCACATTCCAACCGCCTTCGTGCATGATATAGCCGGCACCCCGGCAAATGGGGCATTCTTCCAATTCGATCATAGGATTCTTTTCCATGGTGAGATCTCCTTATCTAAAAATCTTTTCCTCAGTATCGTAAAGCTCCACGCGGCAGCATCTGGTAAAGTCCGGTGCAAATTCCGGCAGATACCGCTCGATGGCAGCTGCCAGCTGCATGGGATTCAAACTTGGATTCTGGCAGCAGATCCGGGTGGAAAGACGCAGGGTATTGTCATCCTTCTTTGTAAGATCCAGGCTGCGGATCATGGGAATGATATCCTGCTGAGTAATGCCGTTCTTGCCCTTCTTTTCCACTGTCAGCTGCTCCCGGGCAAACAGCGCGCGGACACTGTCCGCGGTCTTCTCGTCTGCACCGCCGTCATACTCCAGCTCCAGCTGAGCATCCAGATAGGCAAGGTGCTTGAGCTTATATCCGTCCTCATACACCCGCAGCACCCTGACACCCTCCACAAGGGCATCATTCAGGCGGCTGCAGATCTCGTCGCAGCTGACTGTCTCCCCTTCCAGCTCAAAATCCAGAAGCTCGCAGCAACTCTCCACGCCCACACTCAAAGGCAGCGCAATGGACACGGATGGTCTGGGGTTATACCCCTGGGTATGGGTCAGCATCAGCCCGGCACGCTTGAAGGCACGCTGAAACAGCCGCATCAGATCCAGGTGGGAGATCCAGATGGCATTTCCCTTCTTTTCAAACAGAAGTCTAAGCATCGCACTCCACCTCCTTCAGAAGGCTATTGGCACCGCAGCCGGCGCAGCCGTGGCGGCAATCAGGGGTGATGACCCCTTCATAGGCCCTGTGGCGCTCACGGAGCAGGAAGCGCTTGCTGACGCCCACATCAATCGTATCCCAGGGAAGGATCTCTTTCTCGCCGTAACCACGGACAGTATAGAAGTCCGCGTCGATGCCGCATTTTTTCAGCGCGTCGAACCAGATGGAATAGTTGAAATACTCATCCCAGCCATCCAGCTTGGCACCGTTGCGCACCGCTTCCTCGATCACAGGGCCAAGTCTGCGGTCACCCCGGGCAAATACCGCCTCCAGGCGGCTCAAGTCCGGGGCGTGGTAATCGTATTCGATGGACTTGGAGTAGAAATGCTCCTTCAAAAGGCGGCAGCGGCGCAGATATTCCTGGGGTGTGATCTGCTGCTCCCACTGGAAGGGAGTATGGGGCTTGGGAACGAAATAGGCCGTGGCCACATGCACACGCAGGCCACGCTTTTTGTTCACCGCGTGTTCCTTCCATGCCTTGATGATCTTGTACACCAGCTCCGCAATGCCCAGCACATCCTCGTCCGTTTCCGTAGGAAGACCCAGCATGAAGTAGAGCTTCACATTGTTCCAGCCGCCGGAGAAGGCATTGGTGCAGGTGGTGAGGATCTCCTCTTCCGTCAGGTTCTTATTGATCACATCCCGCAGCCGCTGGGTGCCGGCCTCCGGTGCGAAGGTCAGGCCGCTTTTGCGCACGGTCTGGAGCTTTTCCATCAGCTCCCGGGAGAAGTTGTCCGCCCGCAGGGACGGCACGGACAGGTTGATCCGATTCTGCTCACAGTAGGGGATCATCTGATCTGTCAGCGCCTTCAGCCCCCGGTAGTCGGAGGTGGAGAGGCTGGAAAGGGTGATCTCATTATTGCCCGAATCTTCCATGATCTCCACAGCCTGCCGGTAGAGAACTTCCGGGCTCTTTTTGCGCACAGGACGGCAGGAAAAACCCGCCTGGCAGAACCGGCAGCCACGGATGCAGCCCCGGAACACCTCCAGATTGGCCCGGTCATGGACGATCTCCGTGGAAGGAACGATCATCTTTGTAGGGAAATAGGCGCTGTCCAGATCCTCCACGATCCGCTTGGTAACAATTGCGGGTGCGCCCTCAGCGGCAGTAATGGCAGCGAGCGTCCCGTCTGCATTGTAAGTATGCGCATAGAAGGAAGGAACATATACACCGGGGATCTTCGCCACCGCATGCAGGAACTGCTCCTTGCTCCAGCCTTCCGCCTTTGCCCGGTCATAGAGAGCGACGATCTCCACGGTACTCTCTTCACCCTCGCCAAGGGAGAAAAAGTCCACAAAATCCGCCAGCGGCTCCGGATTGAAAGCGCAAACACCGCCGGCGAAGACCATATTCTTCAGCCCGGTGCGGTCCTTGGCGTGCAGGGGAACGCCGGCAAGATCCAGCATATTCAGAATATTGGCGTAGCACATCTCATAGCCGATGGTGAAGGCGATCATGTCAAAATCCTTCACCGCGTCCTGGCTTTCCAGTGCCCACAGGGGCAGGTTGTGGGCGCGCATCGCTTCTTCCATGTCGCCCCAGGGGGCAAAGACACGCTCGCACCATACGCCGTCCATTTCGTTCATTACGCCATACAGGATCCGCATGCCCACATTGGACATACCGATCTCGTAGGTATCCGGGAAGCAGAAGGCCACACGGACACGAACATCGGACAACTCTTTTTTCACTTCGTTGAATTCGCCACCTACATACCGTGCGGGCTTTTGCACGGTGGGCAGGATCCTTTGCAGCAATTCGGTCATAGCCGTACCTCATTCGTCTTGATCGGCACTATTGTACCCCTAAAGCCGCAACTTTGCAAGCAGAATTTCCTTCCTGGACCCCAGAAGGATCAGAATACCGGCAAGAACCGGAAGCATGCCAAGGCCGAACTTCACCGTAAGGTAGCCCAGGCAGATAACGATCACACCCCGGCAGACATTCTCCGCAACGGCGCAGAAGCGGTCTGCCCTGTCCGGCGGCAGCGTAAGTCTTGCGATACAGCGCAGCGCTCGGCCTCCATCCAGCGGATACAGAGGAAGAAGATTGTAGGCCGATTGCAGCAAAGCACACACAGCCACTCTGGGAATATACCGGGCAAAAAGCAAAAGGCTCAGGCTGCCTACAGGACCGGCAAGCAGGCATATCAGCTCCCTGGGCGCGCTCAGCTCCCCGGCACGGATCACCGCCCCATGGCCGCCGATGCGGATACCCATCAACCGTCCGTTCAGCAAGCGCAGAGCCATAAGATGGCACGCTTCATGAAAACAGGCAGCAAAGGCAGCGCTGACAAGCCACGGAAGCGGCAGCAGCAGGATCCCCACCGCTCCAAGGATCAAGGCCCAGGCACTGACGGATAGCGCTGACCGATCAGACAAGCTGGGCGCCCTCCAGGATCCTGCGGCAAAAAGCCGTTACCGCCCGCACGATGCCTTCCCCCTGCTGCAGATGCTCAAGCATTACCTGCAGCGCCCGGGAGGTGACCTCACCGTCACCGGGGAGCAGGTAATGCCAAAGCTTTTCTGTAAGGCCGAAGTAGCGAAGCGCCGCTGCGGTGATCACAACGCTTATGGCAAGCAATAAAAACCCCTGCCGTTTGCCAAAACGGGGCTTGATTTTGTCTTTTTTTGTCACACCTGTCTCATAGGATATCCGATAACCCAAACCCATCCCTCCTTAGGTAAAGAATATGTGCCGTATGCGGAATCATTCCGGGATAAATTCATGGCAAGGCTTGACAATCGAAGGAAATTTCATTATAATGCAATGGCTAACGGGGTGTGGCGAAGTTTGGTATCGCGCTTGGTTCGGGTCCAAGAGGCCGGGGGTTCGAATCCCCCTACTCCGACCATAGAAAACAGTATCGCAAACAGTTGTTTTGCGGTACTTTTTCTTTATTTATAGGTATTTTCTTAACTTTTCTGCAAATTCCGATTTTGGCCATTTTTCGGCAAAACCCCAAAAAGTAAACAAAAAGGTAAACAATGGCCGATTTTTTCGCCAAAAAACAGCCTTCAAGAGGCGCAGAAAAACCGCCCAGCGATTGCCGGACGGCTTTCCCGAAAGGAGAAACTCACATTGTGCCGATTGCACTATATGAAAATATTTTAGGTTTTTTTAGGTCTCCAATTCCTCCGATTTA
>JBGVJN010000092.1:0-22998 GCA_045129455.1 Faecousia sp.
TCCGAGACGAAATCAAGGCCGAAATGCTCAGCCGGAACACCGAGGAAATGAGCATTGGCCAGTATATCATTCGCTGGACATCCGTCCTCTCCAATCGCTTCGATACCACCGGCTTCAAGAAAGCCTACGGCGACCTCTACAAGAGCTACACCAAGCAAATCGCAAGCCGCCGCTTTACCATCAGCGCGTAAGATGTGAAAAACCGTGGGCGAAGCCGCCCACGGTATTCCAAAAGAGCAAGAGTTCGTAAAAGGTAAATAATACGAACACCAAAATCCTAGAGCCTCTAGGGCTTTTCTGAATCACGCCCGTACATACGAACTTCCCGCCACGAAATTACGAACTTTTTGCTATTGGAGGTAGCTATGAACAAGAAAACCAAGGCTCTGACACAGGAGCAGTACAAGGAAATCATCCACTATATGAAGCAGGGCTTTTGCGGTTGCCGCTCCAATGAACGGGTAGCGACGGCTTTGGTGCTGGAAGCTAACCTGGGCTTGCGCATCAGCGATATATTGAAGCTGCGGCCTTGCGATATCGTCCGGGATGGAGACCGCTACCGTTTGGAAGTGGTGGAGCAGAAAACCGGAAAACGCAGAATCTTCACCGTGCCGATGGTCATTAAGCAGTATATCGAGAACTATTGTTTGCGCAACGGCATCCGCCACACCGATGTTATCTTCCCCATTACGGAACGGGCGGTACAGAAGCAGCTTGCCATCGTCTGTGATTATTTGGGCTATGAGGGTATCAGCACCCACAGTTTCCGCAAGTGGTATGCCACAGAGATTTACAAGAACAATGGCTATGATATCGCCCTCGTCCAGCGCTTGCTGCAGCACAGTTCCGCCGCCACCACGCAGCGCTATATCGGTATTGAAGCGCAGCGGATAGAGGAAGCCATTCAGAACCATGCACAGTTGATATAAAAACAGGGTGCCCGACGGGGCACCCTGCATAAGTGCAATTTCGTTTAGTTTTGCTTAGTGAACTGCAAATTTTTCGAATCCGGGTCATCTGCATCTGCTAAGGTTTTTCCTTGCAAGATATACCGGTCATTTATAGTGTAAGTTTGTGAGTTGAGAGGGGATGTACAACTTCCTGAAATATACAGATAATCATCAACAACTTCCCAAGTGATAGGGCAGTTATAAACAGTAATGTTATTACCGACATAGGGAACTGTATGGGCCACAAAAACCTGTGAGCCAGTACCATCACTGTTGAGCGTCAGGGTGCAGGTTCCATCAAAGGCTTCTGTGCGCCAGTAATTGGTTTGGTCAGGATAGTTCATACGCATCCTTTGATTGCTGTTGCTGTATGTACCCACATACTTGCTGTTGCTATTACTGCTGTTGCTTCCGCAAGCACACATACTGATACATAGAACAAGCGCCAAAATCATGGCTACTGCTTTTTTCATAATAATTACCTCACTATTCATGTTTTGATATGTTTAGGACATTGTGCGGTTGCTGGAATCTGCCAGCGGCCGCTTTTCTTTTCTGCCTTACACACGACAGAGAACATTCCTTTTTTACACCATTCACGAATGGTTTTCTCGGAATATCCCCATAGTGCGGCGGCTTCCTTGACGGTTATATATTCCAATTTCCCAGCTCCTTTCTCTCTTGATAACTCAATCATATCACTATACATCAACTAAATCAAGATGTTTTTTATACAGTATTAGTTTATGTTAATTTATGCAACTATAACCGATACTATATGTAGAGGTGATAGTAAGTGTACACACGAATCAGAAAATCACGGGAAGAACAGGGCTATACTCGCGAAAAATTTGCGGAAAAATTAGATGTCAGTGTTTCCTATCTTGCAGAGCTGGAGCGGGGCAGAACGGGAATCTCGGTCAAAATGCTTATCAAGGTTTGCAATTTGTTAGGTTTATCTGCTGACTATGTTTTGTTTGGCACAGAGCGCGAGCAGGATGCGCTTCGATTAGATGCAATACACAGAATAGATGGCAAATATCTTCCTCTATTGGATTCGATAATGACCGAATTGCTTGAATTGAGCCAAAAGGAGAATTAACCCAATGGCAAAAGGGCAAGGACGGTCATCCGGGCAGGGCGTGAAGCTGCTTTACATCCGGGATTATCTCTATCACTACGCGACCAAGGAACACCCTAAGAACGCAAATGCTATCTGCGACTACCTGATGACAAAGGGTATCGATGCGTCCCCCAAAACCATTTACAACGATATTCTCCGGCTTCAAATCGATTTCGGTGTCCCTGTGGAATATAACGCCAGTAAATGGGGCTACTACATCACCGAGCCGGAGTTTGAACCCCACGAGCTGCGCCTGATGGTGGATAGCATTCAGGCATCCAAATTCATCACCCAAGCAGAAGCCCGGACAATCAGCCAAAAGATAGTCAAACTGGCAGATGTCTATACCAAAGAAAGCCTGACCCGAAACGCCTATGTTTCCGACCGTGTACGCAGCAAAAACGATAGCGTGGTCAAGGAGTCCGGCCGCATCCACCGGGCAATCGCTGAGAATCGCAAAATTGGCTTCACATACTTTCACTATACTCCCAATAAGGACAACCCCAAGCAATACTCAAAGAAGGGCGATTTGTACATTGTCAGCCCCTACGCGCTGCTGTGGGACAACGGCAACTATTACCTATACGCATACATCACCGAGAAAAATACCTTTCGCACCTTCCGTGTTGACCGGATGGAACGCATCACAAACCCGCTGCCGGACAAGCGGGATGGTGAAAAGGAATTTAGGTCTTCCAACATCACAGGCCAAGAGTTCAAGGTGTTCCAACAGTATCACGGCACACAGGCACGCGTCCAAATCCGTTTTATCAATCGCTTGGCAGATGCAGTAATTGACCAATTTGGCAAGGACACCATGCTGATTCCAATAGACGAGAAGCACTTCACTGCCACGTTGCCTGTAGAACTAAGCCCGCCGTTCTTTGCGTGGGTAGCGACCTTTGGCAGAGCTGCCAAGATTCTATGGCCGCAGCTGGCTATAGATGAGATGAAAAAGTTCATCGAAAGAGTTTCCGATATGTACAAAGAAGAGGGATGATGCCAAAACATCATCCCTCTTGTTCTATTATGTGCGAAGATGTTCCGTTATCTTCGCTTTATCCTCTCTCTTGGCTGATTCATCTGCGCAAGGGGTGAGAAGCGGTCAAAGTTTTTAGCAATGTCCGCATCATAGATAGCGCAGTAATGCTTCGTCATCTTCAAAGTGGAATGACCCAACAACTTTTGGAGCATAAAAGCATCCCCGCCACAATCGACAAGATATTTGCGCGCGAAGGTGTGTCGGTACAGATGTGTACTAGTCTTAGATACTCCACGGGATTGATTATGACGGGCTACAGCAAGCCGCAGGGCGTTCATAGAGAGCATACCACCATACTGGTCGCAGAACAGATAATCGTCGCTCTTGCCCTTGCGGACGGCCATATACTCCCGCAGAATGGACACCATCACGGAGCAGAGCGGCACAGTTTGGATTTTGCCGTTTTTGTTATGCCGGAAGATGATTTGGCGTGTATCCAAATCCACATCCCGGTTCTGAATGTTGCGGACGGTAGAAGCGCGGCAGCCGCAGTTCATCAGGAAATTGACAACAACCCAGTTGCGGTATTCACAGAAGGAGCAATCCTTCTTGGGGCGTTTCAGGATGGCCTCCAGCTCTTCGTCTGTATAGGATTCCTTCACAGTTTCCTTGTCCTTGATGTGGGGCATGGGCGGGACGGTCATTCCCTCCCGCTCGCACCAACCCAAGAAGGTACGCAGCACCCGGCAATAAGAGGAGATGGAGTTATGTGCCAAGCCTGATTGCCGCATTGACACAACCATTGCTTCCAACTTGCTCTTTGTCAAGGTATCCATGCTTTGTGAGGCGTCGAGATGCCGAGAGATGCTATGGAAGTGATGGCGGTAGTTTGTCAGCGTAACGGGCGATAATCCTTGCGCCGTTTGGGAGATAACAAAATCCTCAAAGACCTCCGCCACAGACTTATAAGAGCTTGCGTTCATCGTAATTTTTCGTGCCATAATTTAACCTCATGCCTTCCGCAAAAAGTGTGATTTAGGCATGCGGTCTAACTTTTTGCGCAGAAAAAGAAAAAACCCTTGAAACTCTAAGCGTTTCAAGGGTTTTGGTGGAGACAACAGGACTCGAACCTGTGACCTCATGCGTGTGAAGCATGCGCTCTAACCAGCTGAGCTATGCCTCCAACTGGAACGGTTAGAATTATACCACATATTTACGGAATGTCAACCCCAAATTCTTCCCCCTTGCGCTTTTTTGAAAATCTGCTACCATAATACCAAAGGAGGGATCCTATGCGCTACGGAGAAATGGTGGAAGGCATCTTCCTGCGTCGGCCCAACCGGTTCATTGCCCATGTTCTCATAGACGGCAGGGAAGCAGTGTGCCATGTGAAGAACACCGGCCGCTGCCGGGAGCTTTTGGTGCCGGGATGCCGTGTATGGTGCGAAAAAAGTAAAAATCCCGCCCGTAAGACGGCTTTCGATCTGATTGCTGTGGAGAAGGGCACCCGGATCATCAATATGGACTCCCAGGCACCCAATGCCGCTGCCGGGGAATGGCTGCGCGCCGGCGGTCTTGGCCCGATCACGGAGCTTCGGGCGGAATCCTTTTATGAAGATTCCCGATTCGATTTTTCCTTTACCCTGGATGGCAGGCGCTGCTATCTGGAGGTAAAGGGGGTCACGCTGGAAAATGACGGGGTGTGCGCCTTTCCGGACGCGCCGACGCTGCGGGGCGCGAAGCATCTGCGGGGGCTGATCCGGGCTGCGGAGGAAGGCTATGGGGTTTATGTGCTGTTTGTGATCCAGATGGGGGATGTGGTGTATCTGCATCCCAATGAGGTTACCGATCCGGCCTTTGGCGACGGGCTGCGCAGTGCCGCGGCTGCGGGAGTGACGGTGATGGCGATGGATTGCCATGTGACGCCGGACACCATGGAGCTTCGCAGGCGCGTGGAGGTGCGGCTAAATGCCCCGGAGGCCACAGAATAATCTGTAAAAATATTCCGTTTGCCACTAGCTATTCGGAAAAAGATGCGGTAGAATAAATACACCTATCCCATTTGGAGGATCGATATGCCTTCTGTTTACGCTCACTACCGATTCGGCGCGGCGATGCTGGCGAAAATGCCCGGTGATATCCGCCTGCCGGTGCAAAGATATCGCAGATTATTTGATATCGGTCTGCACGGCCCGGATCTGTTTTTCTACGCCACGCCCCTGCTCGGCGCCCAGACCAAGGCGCTGGGGCATAAGCTACACATGCTGACCGGTCGGGATTTCTTTACCCGCATGAGCCGCTGCGCGCGGCTGGAGCGGTCGGAGGCCTACGGCGCGTATCTGTACGGCCTGCTGTGCCACTACTGTCTGGATGCGGCGCTCCACGCGCTGATCGATGAGCTGGCACAAGATTCGGGATCCCATCTGCGGATGGAAGCGGAATTCGACCGTTTCCTGCTGGAAATGGACGGAAAGACCCCGGCCTGCGCCCAGGATCTCAGCCCCCATATGGAGCTGAAGCACCGGGAATATGAGATCGTGGCGAAGTTCTACACGGGCATTACGGATAAGGACATCCGGGAGTGTCTGCGGAATATGGCAGCCATTACCAAGGTCTGCGCGGTAGCGCCGGGCAAGCGCCGGACGGTGATCGCCAAGCTCACCGGCACAGACGGGAAAACGCCTTTGAAGGTGATGATCCCTGCGGAGCCGGACCCGGATTACAGCCGGCTGGATCCGGTGCTGCTGCAGCTTTATGAGGAAGCGGAGCAGCGATTCCCGGAGATGCTGCTGCAGCTTTACTCCCATATGACCTACAACGCGCCCCTGGAAAAGGAATTTGAACCTGTTTTCGGATAAAATCAACTGCGGAGACCGGATTGGGGCCTCCGCAGTTATTCTTTATAAAAACATCAGCCGTCCTGCTTATAGGGAGGATCTGCCGGGTGCAGACCCTGGAGTTTTTCCATGGTGCGGCTGACCGCGTCCCGGGAGTTCTTCCAGGGAGCGCCGGCATTGCGATAGTCATATTTTGCCACGAACCAATCGATATCCTCCTTGACCCGCTGCAGATTCTGGCGCATCAGCGGCAGCACCGTGGCATAGAACCAATCCCGCTGGCGGTCGGGGAGCTTATCGGGGGCAAGCTCCATGAGCCGGGCAAAATGACGCAGGCAGAAGCCCTTGGAATCCTCCACACGGCGGCGGAATTCCGGCTCACGCAGAAGATAAAAGAAGGTATGGTAATACCTTGTCAGATTGTAGTCGATCTTGTCGCAGATGAAGCAGCTGCCGGTGCGGCTGCGGATATAGGTGACCAGAGGATCCTCCTGAGCAGGCGTCTGTTTTTTTAAGGAAAACAGGGGCTTTTTTTCCGGGAGGGTATAGTTGTCCAGCTGGTCCTGAAGGCCGTCCAGAATGCTTTCCAGATGGGTCTGCAGGATCAGGGCGCTTCCCAGGGAGTTGCCGTAGTCGTACATTTTCTTCAGATGGATGCCGCAAAAACCGGTGCGGTTGGTGATGCCCCGGACCTCCGGCTCCATATAGCTGGCGCTGGGGCCAAGGGTGAAGCGGATGGCGGATTGTTCAGCCTGCCGCTCCATAAAGCAGAAGGGGCATTCGTCGCCGGATAAAAAAGCATCGTTTACGGGGATGGTATCGATCTGTTCTCTCATATGCATGTCTCCTTTTGGAGGATACTATCAGTTTATCACGGACAAGAGGAAAAAGCAACGGCAGGATGCAAGGCTGCCCTGTCGCAAACTGTCGAAAAGCAGAGGTTGCTTCCGAAATGAATCAATGATAAAGTATAGAAAGTGTATGTAGGGAAGGGGTGAGTGCATTGTACCGGCAAAAGCTGCTGATCGCGGATCGGTCGGAGGATTATTGCTGCCTGCTGGCAGGAATTCTGAAAGGGAAATATGAGATCCGCTGCTGCTGCACAGGCCCGGAAACGGTGGAGCTGCTGGAGAGCTTTCAGCCGGATGTGCTGATCCTGGATGTGTGTATGCCGATGTTGGATGGTATTCGCATCCTGCGCACGGAAGGAATGTTTCGTCCGGCGGCGATCATTGCGCTGATCTCCAGCAACGGAGATGCCCTGATGAAGCAGCTGACCTTTTTGGGCGTGGATCATATTATGCTCAAGCCCTGCAATATTCCCAGCCTGCTCAACCGACTGGAAGAATTCCGGCAGATGCAGCAGCTGCGGATCCCATCCCACGCTGCTTCCTACAGTCGTGTCAGCAAGATGCTGACGCAGCTGAGCTTTCCGCCGGGAAGGAATACGGAATACATCCGCACAGCGCTGCCATACCTGGTGTGCGATCCCATGCAGGGTATCACCAAGGAGCTTTATCCGGTGGTCGCGGAGATCCAGGGCTGCGGCAGCTGGTATCAAGTGGAACGGGGGATCCGGTCAGCGATCCGAAACGCCTATCAGCGTCGGGATCCCCAGGTTTGGCAGCGGTACTTCGGGGAAGAAGAGGGCTGCCCGTCCAATAAAGCGTTTTTGCTGCGGATCGCACAGGCTCTGATCCGGGAGGCGGATGAGGAGATGGCAGTCTGGCGTGCGGAGCAAAAAAGATTATATTGAATGCCACAGAGGACGGCAAGGGCAAAAACGCTGATGTTTATGTGGATGGCGGCTACTACGGCGCCATCAACTATGTCCTGGGCTGGACGAGCCTGTCGCTGAATCCCGGTGCCCACAGCGTTGTGGTGGTGATCCATTCTCAGGGATACAGCTTCCGTTCCGCACCCCAGAGCTTCTACCTGGAGGGCGGCAGCGAAGTGAACCTGAAGTTTGCTCTGCTGGGTTATAACAACATTTATTGCTCACAGTGGTAAAATAAAAAAGAGAGGCTTAGCCTCTCTTTTTTTGTGGCATAGCAACCATGTTTTGCAGGAAGATTAACGGATGGCGAAAAGAAATCTTCCGTGAGCAGAGTTAAAAATGTGCCTGCATTTCCTTCCTGGCCCGGGCAAGCTCCTCCTGCAGCTCCCGGGCGGACATACGCAGCACGCCGGAGCGCAGGGAGCTGAGCTGCACCAGCGCGTCGGAGGTGGCCACCCGGATATTATAGTTGGTGCCGATCTGGCTGACCAGCGCTTCGATATAGGCGTCGGCAGTTTCGTTTTCTTTGGTGTAGACCACCTGGATGTTGTGGAATTGGCTCTTTTCTCCCGGATTCCCCTTGACCTTGTAGCCGTCGAATACCAGCACCACCCGGCATTTGCGGAAGCCTGCGTAGCTGCTGAGGCGATCCATCAAGGCTCTGCGGGCAGCGTCCAGATCCTCCCTGGCCATGGCCGCCAGTTCGTCGGTGGCAAAGATGATATTGTAGCCGTCCACGATCAGATACTGCTGCCGGGGCGGACGGATGGTCAGCTTTTCCTCCGCCGGCGCGGTGGGGGCGGGGCGGTAGAGCTTGGTGGTCAGATCCCCGAATTGCCGGGCCATGATCTTCTCCAGCTCCCGGTCCTCCGGCTGCAGCCGGGGTGTGAGGATCTGGGGCGGTGCGTCCTTGGCCAGGCCCCTTTCCAGATGCATATAGTCCTTGACCTTGTCCCACTTCACCTGGAAGCCGGCACCGTGGGCGCAGAATACGGAATCGGGGGTGTTTTCCGTGTCCGCTTCCGGGTCATAGCCTATCTGCTCCACCACCGCTTCGGTATTGTGACAGGGACGGTAGCCCTCCAGCGTCAGCTGGAGGCGGCCTTTGCCTTGTGTATAGGCAGCGACCTGCTGGGCGTAATCCCCCAATTCGGAGGCCGGCAGGATACCTCGGAGTGTGGACAAGGCGCCGGTATTTTCCGGGGGATCAAACTCGCCGCACATGGCCCGCACATCCGTGATGGCTCTTCCCACCTGTTCCGTAGGCAGGGTCAGAGTGAAGCTGTACCAAGGCTCCAGCAGGATGGACTTTGCCTGCATCAGACCCTGGCGGATGGCCCGGTAGGTGGCCTGGCGCATATCGCCGCCCTCGGTGTGCTTCAGGTGGGCCTTGCCCACCAGCAGGGTCAGCTTCATATCCGTGATGGGTGCGCCGGTCAGTACGCCCCGGTGGACCTTTTCGCTCATATGGGACTGGATCAGCTTCTGGTAGCTGATGTCCAGAATGTCCGTGGAGCAGGTGGAAGCAAACTGCAGTCCGCTGCCTCTGGGCAACGGCTCCAGCAGCAGATGCACCTCCGCATAGTGGCGCAGAGGCTCAAAGTGCCCCACGCCTTCTACGGTATTTTCAATGGTCTCCTTGTAGAAGATCCGTCCGCTGCCCAGTGTCACTTCCAGGCCAAAGCGCTCCAGCACCAGCGCCCGGAATATCTCCAGCTGCACCTTGCCCATGATCTGCACATGGATCTGCCCGTTTTCCCAGAGGATATGCAGCTGAGGCTCTTCCTCTTCCAGCAGCTTCAGCTGGGGCAGCACCGTCATAGGATCGGTGCGTGGGGGCAGTACCACCCGGTAGGTCATGACCGGGGTCAGCATGGGCGGCGGGGATGGGCTCTGGCAGCCCAGAGCCATGCCGATGTAGCTTTGGGTCAAACCTGTGATGGCCACGGTCTGCCCGGGGAATACTTCCTCGGCTACGGTGAATTTGTCGCCGGAATACAGGCGCAGCTGGGTGAGCTTTTCTTCTACAGACTCGCCCCTTTGGTTTACATAACACAATTGAGAACGGACACGCAGGCTTCCGCCGGTGATCTTCAGCCAGGTAAGCCGATTGCCCTGGGGATCCCGGGAGATTTTATATACCCGGGCCGCAAAGTCCTCCGGCGGCTCCGGCCGGGGCGCAAGGCGATCCAGAAGGCGGAGCAGCGCTTCCACACCCTCCAGCCGCAGGGCAGAACCGAAGCAGCAGGGGAATAGCCTCCGGTTTTTCACCAGCTGGCGCAGATTCCCGTCGGTAACGGTGCCGCTTTCCAGATAATTTTCCAGCAGCGCCTCATCCAGCAACGCGCACTGCTCCTCATAGTCTCCCTCCAGGCAGAGACAGCCGGGGGAAAGCTGGGTCTGCAGCTGCTTCAAAAGGTCGGATCTGTCCGTGCCGGGCAGATCCATCTTGTTGATGAACAGGAACACCGGCACCCGGTAGCTTTCCAGAAGCCGCCAAAGGGTGAGGGTGTGAGCCTGGATGCCGTCGGTGCCGCTGATGACCAGCACGGCGCAGTCCAGAATGGGCAGTACCCGCTCCGCTTCCGGGGAAAAGTCCACATGCCCGGGGGTATCCACCAGGGTCACCTCCAGAGAATCGGTGGCCATCAGCGCCTGCTTGGAGAAGATGGTGATACCTCTGGCCCGTTCCAGAGCGTGGCTGTCCAGGTAGGCATCTCCGTGATCCACCCGGCCAAGGCTGCGGCGGCTGCCGCTTTCGTAGAGCAGCGCTTCGGAAAGGGTGGTCTTTCCCGCGTCCACATGGGCCAAAAGACCGATGCTGATATGCTGTTTGCCCATGCTGGAAGCCTCCTTTTGCATCTAAGTATGCACCATTATAGCATGGAAATAAGGTTTCGTCGACACAAATTTATCTGGCTTTTTGTGGCGATAGGCTGTATAATAATGTGCGTAAGATTACCATTCTCTTTTGATGATCGAATAAGTCAACGATAAAGGAGACGATCAGATGGAAAAATATATGGACGCTATCGTAAAGCCCGTGGCCGGTCCCGGACTGGAGCTGCGGCGGGTACCGGTGCCTGTCCCTAATTCCGGTGAAGTGCTGATCAAGGTGCATAAGACTGCGATATGCGGCACGGATGTACATATCTACAACTGGGATCCGTGGGCTGTAGAGCATATCAAGCCCCCTATGACCATCGGTCATGAATATGTGGGCGAGATCGCCGCTCTGGGTGAGGGCGTTACCGGATTGCGTCTGGGACAGCGGGTGTCGGGCGAAGGTCACATCACCTGTCACCACTGCCGCAACTGCCACAATGGCAACATCCAGTGGTGCAAGGATACTGTGTCTGTGGGTGTGGACCGGGATGGTGCTTTTGCGGAATATGTCTGCATCCCCCAGGAAAATGTCATTCTCATTGATGAAAGCCTGCCTGAGGATGTGGTTGCCTTCTTCGATGCTTTCGGCAATGCGACCCACACTGCTTTGATGTTCCCTCTGATCGGCGAGGATGTGCTGATCACCGGCGCAGGCCCCATCGGCATTATCGCTGCTGCTGTCTGCCGTCATGCAGGTGCCCGCCGGGTGGTGATCACCGACATCAATGACTATCGCCTGGAGCTGGCGAAAAAAATAGGGGTGGATGCCGCTGTAAATACCGCCCGGGAAGATCTGCCTCAGATCATGAAGGAGCAGGGTTTGGTGGAAGGCTTTGATGTGGGCCTTGAGATGTCCGGCAACGGCGCGGCACTGCAGCAGATGATCGGCGCCATGCGTAACGGCGGCAAGATCGCCCTGCTGGGAATCTCCAATAAGCCCGTGCCTATGGACATGAATACCATTATCACCAAGGGTCTGTGCCTGCAGGGCATCTACGGCCGCCACCTGGACAACTGGCATCAGATGAGTTACATGGTGCAGGGTGGCCTGGATGTAAGCCCTGTGATCACCCATCGATTCCACTACACTGATTTCCAGAAGGGCTTTGAAGCCATGAATTCCGGTAAATCCGGCAAGGTCGTGCTGGATTGGACCACAAAGAAGGAGAACTGATTTATGAAGTCTGCACTGACTGCGATTACCGCTGAGCTGGATGCCATTCGCGAAGCCGGCACCTGGCGGGAGGAGCGTATCATCACTACGCCCCAGTATTCCCGGATCAACACCACCGCCAAGCCCGGTGTGGTCAACTTCTGCGCCAATAACTATCTGGGCCTTTCTACCCACCCGGAGCTGATCAAGGCTGCCAAGGAAAGCTATGACAACTGGGGCTTTGGCCTTTCTTCCGTCCGCTTTATCTGCGGCACGCAGCAGATCCATAAGGATCTGGAAAAGAAGATCTCCAATTTCCTGGGAATGGATGATACTATCCTCTATTCCTCCTGCTTCGATGCCAACGGAGGCCTTTTCGAAACGCTGCTGGGCAAGGAAGATGCGGTCATCTCGGATGAGCTGAACCATGCTTCCATCATTGATGGTGTCCGGCTGTGCAAAGCTATGCGTTACCGCTACAAGAACAATAATATGGAGGATCTGCGCGCACAGCTGGTGGCGGCCAGAGAAGCCGGCGCCAAAAAGATCCTGATCGCCACCGATGGTGTGTTCTCCATGGATGGCTACATTGCCAATCTCGTTGGTATCTGTGATCTGGCAGAAGAGTTCGATGCCCTGGTGATGGTGGACGACAGCCATGCGGTAGGCTTTATGGGTGATCACGGTAAGGGCACCCCTGAGTACTGCGGTGTAATGGATCGGGTGGACATCATTACCGGTACCTTCGGCAAGGCTCTGGGCGGCGCTTCCGGCGGCTATACCGCAGCCCGCCAGCCCATTGTGGATCTGCTGCGGCAGCGCAGCCGCCCTTACCTGTTCTCCAACACTGTGGCTCCTGCTATCTGTGCTGCGACCATCCGCACCATTGAGCTGCTGGAGGAGTCCACCGCTTTGCGGGACAAGGTGCATGCCAATGCCAGCTACTTCCGTTCCCAGATGGAGAAGCTGGGCTTCGATCTGCTGCCCGGTGAGCATCCCATCGTGCCTGTGATGCTGTACGATCCCAAGATCGCCCACGAATTTGCCAAGCGGATGCTGGACAAGGGCGTATATGTGGTAGCTTTCTGCTATCCCGTGGTTCCCAAGGGCAAGGACCGCATCCGTACCCAGATCTCTGCCGGCCACACCAAGGAGGATATCGACCTGGCGGTGAAGGCTTTCGGCGAAGTCAAGAAAGAAATGGGCCTGTAAAACAAGAAAACGGTCAGGAAAACCCCCGGTTCAGTGAATTGAACCGGGGGTTTGTGTGTACCATCAAAAGGGGAGTTTCGTCGGTATTTTCTTTTAATCTTTCGCCATGGCGGCATAAGCCACCTGGGCAGCCTCGGGATCCTTGGTGCATTCCATCTGCCACAGAGGCACCAGTTGGGCGATCCGATCCACCAGCGGAGCGCAGCGCGCCTGCAGAGCGGTGTCCATAGGCGGCCCCTGCTGGGTCAGCAGGAAGGGAAGCGCCTCCTCCGGGGTGATCCGCCGGATCGTGTTCTGCATGCCACGGCGCAGGATGCAGATGCCCTTCAGCGGCAGGGTCACATTGCTGCCCAGCCCGTGCTTGCCGCTCCAGGGAGCGCCGCAGGCATAGACTTCATCATCAGTCACCCGCAAAAAAGGCTTGTCGTCATTGACCATGATGGCACGGCTGCCCAGAAGCTCCGTCCACAGACGGGTGTGGGTAGACTTGCCGGTGCCGCTGTGGGCGGTGAACAGGTAGGCCTTTCCATCCACAGCCACGGTGCTGCCGTGAAGCAGCAGGGTATCGTAGTCTGCCAGCGCCTGGGCAAATTTCCGCTGGATGGCGGCCCGCTCCAGATAGGGATCCGGGAAATTCCGCACCCGAAAGCCCTCCGCAAGGGCTTCCCTGTACAACTGCTCCCGCTCGAATTCCACATCTTCGTGAGTAACGGTCACGGGAAAGTCCTCTTCTGCGTCCGTAAGATACGCCCGGAAATAGGCCGGCGTGCTTTCGAACAGGGAGGTGACCGCCGCGGTTTTTCCGGCGATCCGCATGCGAAAGCTTGCCATGTTAAGTGGGCTGGGCAGAGGTCTTCTGCCAGGAGAAGGTGATGTTGGTGCCGTCGCTGACGGCGATGATGTGGCCCATCTTGTCGGTACGGTAGACGGATACCTCAGCGTCACGCAGACGGGACAGAGGCGCGTCATGGGGATGTCCGTAGCTGTTGCCGGTGCCGCAGCTGATGATGGCATACTTGGGTGCCACTTCCCGGAGGAAGCGGTAGCCGGTGGAGGTGCTGGAGCCGTGATGGCCCACCTTCAGCACATCGGCCTTCACATCCGCGCCGGAGTTGAGCAGATCCGTCTCGGCGGTCGTCTCCTGGTCGCCGGTGAAGAGGAAGCGATTGCTGCCGTACTGCACCATCAGCACGATGGAAGTATCGTTTACATCGGAGTAGGAGTCTACAGGGCCCAGGATGGTCACCGTAGCGCTGCCCAGATTGAATTTATGGCCGGGAACGGGCTTCTTCATTTCCAGACGCTGCTGATCCACATACTTGGCAAAATTGTCGAAGGCCTGAGTGCCGTAGCTGCGGGTGGGGCTGAAGACCTGGCCCACCGGGAACACGGCCATGACGCTGGCCAGACCGCCCACATGATCCTCATGGGGATGGGTGGAGATCACAGTATGCAGCTCTTCCACGCCTGCATTCAGCAGATAGCTGACCACCAGCTGACCGTCGGCCTTGTTGCCGCCGTCGATGAGCATATATTCTCCGTCGCACTCCAGCAGAGCGCAATCCGCCTGGCCCACATCTATGTAATGCACGGTCAGCGCACCGGAGGTGGTGCCGGGATCGGAGGGCTGGACAGGCTGCGTGGGAGGTTCCGTAGGAGGCTCCGTAGGAGGCTCCGTAGGAACAGTGGTGGGCTCTTCGGAAGGCTCGGTTTCTTCAGAAGGCTCGGTTTCTTCGGAGGGTTCGGTCACTTCGGATGGCTCCGTTTCCTCCGACGGCTCCGTCACTTCGGAGGGCTCTGTGTCCTGTGTGGCCTCAGAGGAGCTTTCGGTGCCGGAAAGCTGGGGCGGCTGATCCTCAAAATCGGGGGACAGGCAGCCGCAAAGCAGAACGCTCAGCAGCAGGAGAAGTGCAAGTAGTCTCTTCATAGTTTTACTCCGTTGTCAAATTTTTGTTGTTTTTGGCTTTTTTCTGCTGATTCAGCCAGGTGGACATGACCATGCTGTGGGGCAGCAGCTTCACCGCCCGGACCTGCATCCGCACCGGGAAGCCGTGGATGGATACATCCTTTTTGGTCTTATACAGATCCTTCAGACCGGTGGCCACCACATCCTTTGCTTCGTACAGACGGTTGAAGTACTGCACCTCGCTGCTGTTGGTGGTCATGGCCCGGTTGAAAAATTCCGTCTTGACCCAGCCGGGATTCATGGACATCATCCGGATGCCACGGGGCTTCAGCTCCCGGTTCATGGCCCGGCAGTAGCTGAGGACGAAGGCCTTGGTGGCGCCGTAGGTGGTGATGTAGGGAACGGGCTGGAAAGAGGAAAGGCTGGCCAACTGCAGCACATGGCTGCCCTTTTCCATATAGGGAAGGGTCAGACGGGTCATCATCACCAGGGACTTGCAGTTTAAGTCGATCATCCGGCAGTCATCTTCGGCAGTGATGGTATCCCACTGGCCGAAATTGCCGCAGCCGGCGGCATTGACCAGCAGCTTTACATTGGGTTTTTCCGCTTCCAGCAGCTTCCGATAGCTTTCAAAGCTGCTGTCTTCACAAAGATCCAGGGAGATGGGCCGCACAGGCACGCTCACCTGTTCGCTCAGTTGCTCCAGAGCCGCTGCCCGCCGGGCAATGACCCAGATCTCGTCCACGGAAACATAGTTTCCAAGCTGGAGTACGAATTCCCGGCCCATGCCGGAGCTGGCACCGGTGACGATGGCGATATTCATAGTGTGTTCCTCCTGAAAGTGGATGGTCGATGGATGGCGCAGGCGGGAAATCGCCTACATTTGTCTTGCTGCTTTAAGCAGGGCTTCCTTTTCGTTGGGCAGCTGCTCGTCCAGCACCTGCTGCAGAAGGGAATTGAGGCATTGTCCGATGGCGGGGCCGGAAAAGCCCAGGGCCATCAGATCCCGGCCGTTGATGGCCAGGTCGGTCACCTTTAAGCAGGCATCCTCCCGGATAAGCTCCTCCATCAGCTGCTGGATCCCGGAAAAATCCGGGTCGCTGTCTATCACACCCTTGCCGCCGAAGTCTGCCTCCTGCAGCGCAAGCTGCTGCCGCAGCAGCTCCGGGCCGTACTGGCTCATGCGCCGGCGCAGCAGCTTCTTATCCGGGGTGAGGGGGGTCATATGCTGCCGGATCAGCAGGCATACATCCTGGCGCAGCTGGGTGGGGGCCTTCAGCCGAAGCAGGATCTCATTGGTCATATCCGCGCTGAGCTGGGCATGGCCGTAGAAATGCCCCCGGCCCGCTTCATCCAGCTGGAAGGTGCTGGGTTTGCCGATGTCATGCAGCAGCGCTGCCCACCGAAGCGTAAGCTCCCGGGGGACATTTCCCGTGACCTGGGCGGTGTGGGTATACACATCGTGGACATGGTGAGGCGTATGCTGCGCAAATCCAACAGTGGGGATAAGCTCCGGGATCACCCGGCACAGGATCGGCGTGAAGCGCAGCAGATCCTCCGGGGTGACCAGCAGGAGAAGTTTACATAATTCTTCAAAGATCCGCTCCGCAGCCAAGGTATCCATCAGCGGGGAAAGTGCTTCCATGGCACTGAGGGTAGCCTCCTCCGGCTGCAGCCGGTACTTTACAGCAAAACGCACGCCCCGCAGGATCCGCAGAGCGTCTTCCCGGAAGCGGGTCCTTGGATCGCCCACGGCACGCAGGATCCGATGCTTCAGATCTGCCTGTCCGCCGAAGGGATCGGCAAAGCCACGCTTAGGGGAGTAGGCCATGGCGTTAACGGTAAAATCCCGCCGCGCCAGATCCTGCTCGATGTCTTCCACAAAGGCTACCCACGCAGGATGCCGATGATCCCGATAGTCGCCTTCGGTGCGGAAGGTGGTGATCTCCACCACACCCTGCTCCGTGACGACGCCCACGGTGCCGTGCTTCAATCCGGCCAGCACCAGATGATGGTCGGAGAAAAGATCCTGGATCGTTTCCGGTTTTGCGGCGGTGCAAAGGTCATAGTCATGGGGTGTCAGCCCCAGCAGAGAATCCCGGACGCAGCCACCCACTGCGTAGGCAGCAAAGCCGGCCTCTTCCAGACGGTCCAGGCAGGACCGCACATATTCCGGCAGCCTCATCCGAACCGACCCTTTCGGGCAGGGGGCATGGGCCGCAGGCTGCAAAGGTCTGTCATCATCCACAGGCTGCTGGCGAGGAAGAAGAAAGGATGCTCACTGCCGGGCAGCGCCAGGCAGCAGAAGTACACCGCCGCCAGATGGAAGATGATATAGGAGCGGCGCTTGCCCTCGTCGATATCAAACACCGCCCGCTGATATACCGCCAGCATCAGGCACACCAGTGCCAGCAGCTGCCAGCAGTAATCTGCCAGCTGGGGATCGGGACTCCACAGCCGGTACTGGCAGATCAGCCGCAGCATCAAATAGATGCTCAGCAGGGCGTGGAGCAGGAAATGGGGCTGCTTTCCGCTGCGACGGCACTGGGCCAGCAACAGCATTGCCGGTACGCAGACCAATCCCAGTACGCTGGTGAGGATCATATATCTGTCAGAAGTCAGCGCCAGCTCCGTGATACTGGTAACACCGATGCCCATGCCTGCCACAGCAGTGCAGATGGCAGCGGAGGTGGAGGCGGGGAAATTAAAGCTGTGCTTAGGAGCGCCGGTCAGAGAACTGGTAGCCAAAAGCAGCGCCACCAGCGTCACACCGGTGAGGACCAGGATCCATGTCATCGCAGGATGTCCGGTGATCAACAGCCCTCCGTCGTCGATACCGGTGAGCAGCTGCCAGGCCCGGAGGCCGGCACCGATGCAGCCCAGGAGCAGGGTGATCCAGGGCAGCAGCGCGGGTTTCAAAGGAATCTTCATAAGAACCTCCGTGGAAGGGATAAGTGGATCATTTTTCCATGGTCAGCAGTGCGAACAGGCCGCTGAAGACGGGCTGATGCAGCAGATAGATCCAAAGGGATTGCCTTCCGCACAGCTGTAAAAACCGCAGCAGGAAATTCCGGTCGTTGACCCGGGGCAGAAGGCTTTGCCGGCGGCGGTACAGGGTTTTTCCCAGGGCGCTGCCCAGCAGGAAAAAGCCCAGATTGGGAAACAGAGGGAAATAGTCGGAGGTGATCAGCCCTTGGGGCTGGATCCCCAGGGGAAGAAGCCAGGGATAGGAGACCCGCATAGGCTCAAACACCCAGAGGCCTGTCATGATGATGCCAAGGCCAAGGGGAAGCAGCACCCACCAGGGAAGCCGCCGGAACACCGGCCAAAGGATCATGCACATACCCAGACAGTGCAGCACGCCGAAGTAGATCTGGATACCGTTGCCGGAAAGACCCAGCTGATACATCCCCACGGTGACGGCGGTGCAGACCAGGCCGCAGCCGAATACGATAAGGCCTCTGCGGATACTGCGCCGACCCAGGGTGACGCAGATGCCGGAAAGGAGCAAAAACAGTACGCCGCCCCAACGCTGCACCCATGTGAAGGTATCCCCGGGCTGCCAGCTTACCAGCCGGTACAGCTCCGTAAGATCATAGACAAAATGGACGATGAGCATACCCAGGACACAGATGCCCCGGAACGCGTCCAGCTCCCAGATGCGTTTTTTCATTCCTGCGCCGCAGCCTCTTCTTCCAGAACGCGATAGGCCACCTTGCCCACCAGAGTCTTGGGAAGCTCGGTACGGAATTCGATATCTCTGGGCATAGCATACTTGGCGATGTGCTGGGCGCAGTAGCTCAGCAGCTCCTGCTTCAGCTCCTCAGAGGGAACGATGCCGGGCATGGGGACAACATATGCCTTGACCTTCTGGCCGCGGTACTCGTCCTTGATGCCGATAACGCAGGACAGCAGAACCTTATCATGGCCGTCGATGATATTTTCCAGCTGGGAGGGGTAGACATTGTAGCCGGAGGTGATGATCATCCGCTTCAGCCGCTGGTGGAAGTAGACGAAGCCGTCGGCATCCATGTGACCCAGGTCGCCGGTGTGGAGCCAGACCTTGCCGTCGCTGTGGGCACGCAGCGTCTGGGCGGTCTCCTCCGGCTGATCCATGTAGCCCAGCATCACAGTGGGGCCGGATACGCAGATCTCGCCTTCGGTCTCGGCAGCCACTTCTTCCGTGGTGCCGGGCTTGACGATCTTATAGAATACATCCGGGAAGGGTACGCCGATGGAGCCGGCCCGGGCATAGTCCTTGGGGGTCAGACAGGAGGCGGTGACACACTCGGTGGTGCCGTAGCCTTCCCGGATCTGCTCGTGGCAGTTGTGGGCCTTCAGGAAAGCGTCCACCTTCTTCTTCAGCTCGGGGCTGAGGCTGTCGCCGCCGGAGAAGATGCCCTTCAGGAAGCTAAGATCCTGACCTTCCAGATTATCCGCCCGGAGCAGCGCCTCGAACAGGGTGGGCACACCGGGGATGATATTGGGCTTCTGCTTGATCAGCGTCTCAGCATAGGTCTTGACGCTGAACTGGGGGATCAGGATACAGGTAGCGCCGCCGATGAGGGCGGTGTGGATGCCGATGCCAAGACCGAAGCCGTGGAACACGGGCATGACAGACAGCATTTTCATGCCGGCCACGCTGCCGAAGCCGGAGGAGGCGATGGTCTGCAGACCCAGGGCGTTGAAATTCATATTGGAGAGCATGATGCCCTTGGTGGTGCCGGTGGTGCCGCCGGAGTAGAGGATGGCGCCGCAATCATAGCAGCTGCCGTCATCCTCGGGAAGCACGGTATCCTTGCCTGCGGCCACCATGTCATACCAGAGGGTGTAGCCGGTGCCGGCAGGCTTCTTGTCTGCCTTGCCGCCGGAGGTGAGAGGGTACAGAAGGTTCAAAGGCAGGGGCAGCTCGTCAGCGATCCGGGCGATGAGCAGCTTGCAGGGCTGCTTTACTTCGTTCAGGATGGAGGCTACCTTGCCGTGGAACTGTGCCAGAGTCAAAATAGCGCTGCTGCGGGATACATTCAAATAGAAGGCGATCTCAGAGGCAGCGGACAGGGGATGGATCATATTGGGAATGGCGCCGAGCCGGTTCAGAGCGTAAAAGCAATCCACAGCCTGGGGCGTATTGGCCATGCAGATGGTGACCCGGTCACCCTTGCGGATGCCCATGTGGTACAGACCTTTGGCAGCGGCGTCGATCCGCTTCAGAAAATCGGCATAGGTGGTCTGCTTGCCCTGGAAGCTGTAGGCGATATTGGTGGGGTACCGGCGGCAGGCTTCGCTGAGCAGCTGGTACATGGTCGCTTTGGGATAATCGATGGAAGTGGGCGTAGTGCCATAGAAGGCCACCCAGGGGGCGGCAGAAGAGATGCTCATAGTAAGGACCCTTTCCTTGGTAAGACTTGATTTTTTTATTATAACAGGAGAAAAGCGAAATTTCTACCCTTTCTGAAAAAAACTGTAATATTCGTAAAATATACTTGTTTCCAAGGGAAGTTCGGAGTATAATGGTTCTGATATACATATTGCGGAGGAAATGATATGCTCTTAGCTTTGTTCGTGCTACTGAGTGTTGGCGGCACATTGGGGATCCTGTTGGGTGCGGATGCGTTCAGCTCGCTGCAGTGGCTTTGGATGCTGCCGGTCAGCCTGGTGGGATCGATCCTGGGTGCGCTTGTGTTGGTGCTGGGACCGTGTATCGTGGCGATCCTGGTCGTGGATCTTCGTAAGCCCCAGGAACATGACAGTAAGTTTTACCGCTGGCTTTCTGAGGAACTGATCCTGTTCCTGCGTACGCTCCTGCGGATGCGCATCCATGTGGAGGGCTTCGAGAAAGTGCCGCCCCAGGGCCGGTTCGTGCTGGTGTGCAACCACCGCCATGATTCTGACCCGGCCTTTCTGCTGAGTGTGCTGAAGGGCCGCCGGCTGGCCTTCATCGCCAAGAAGGAAGTGGCGGATATGTTCGCCGTGGGCAAGCTGCTGCATAAGCTTTCCGGCCAGTTTATCAACCGGGAAAACGATAAGGAAGCGCTGAAGACCATCCTGCGCTGCATCCGCCTTCTGAAGGAGGATCAGGCTTCTGTGGCGGTGTTCCCCGAGGGCTATGTCTATGAGTCCCGGACGCTGCACCATTTCCGCCACGGCGTGTTCAAGATCGCCACCAAGGCAAATGTGCCGCTGGTAGTGTGTACCATGCGCGGTACCCGGGAGGTCTTCCACAATATCCTGCACTTCAAAGCCACGGATATTCATATCCGCTTCCTTGCCACCATCACCGAAGAAGAATACCGGGATATCACCACCGTGGAGCTCAGTGAGCGGGTCTATGCCATGATGGCCGAGGATCTGGAGCCGGACGGATTGGTATATCACGGAGAAGAAACGGAAAATTAACACACCTACTTGATTTACAGGATAAACTGGGATATAATCTACCTTTGGAAAAATAATCCGATATTTGGAGGATATATACATGAAAAACAGTGAAAAAACTCTGGATATGATCGTAAATCTCTGCAAGAACCGTGGCTATGTCTACGCAGGCAGCGAGATCTACGGCGGTCTGGCCAACTCCTGGGACTACGGCCCCCTGGGTATGGAATTTAAGAATAATGTGAAGAAGGCCTGGCTGAAGAAGTTTGTGCAGGAATCCGACTACAATGTGGGTCTGGACGCCGCCATCATCATGAACCCCCAGACCTGGGTCACCACCGGCCATGTGGGCAGCTTCTCCGATCCTCTGGTGGACTGCAAGGGCTGCGGCTCCCGTCAGCGTGCTGACCAGCTGATCGCGGCTTCCGAAAGTGGCAAGGCTGTGAATGTGGATGCCATGAACACCGACCAGATGAATGACTTCATCGCCGACCACGAGGATGTGGTCTGCCCCAACTGCGGCAAGCATCACTTCACCTCCATCCGTAACTTCAACCTGATGTTCCAGACCAAGATCGGCGTCACCGAGGACTCCTCCTCCACCGCCTATCTGCGTCCCGAGACCGCACAGGGTATCTTCGTAAACTTCGCCAACATCCAGCGTACCACCCGTAAGAAGCTGCCCTTCGGCGTTTGCCAGGTGGGCAAGGCTTTCCGTAACGAGATCACCCCCGGCAACTTCACCTTCCGTACCCGTGAGTTCGAGCAGATGGAGTGCGAGTTCTTCTGCAAGCCCGGCACCGACCTGGAGTGGTTCGCCTACTGGAAGGATTTCTGCAAGAACTGGCTGCTGAGCCTGGGTATCAAGGAAGATTCCTTGCGCCTGCGTGACCACGATCCCGCGGAGCTGGCCTTCTATTCCCGTGCCACCACCGATATCGAGTATCAGTTCCCCTTCGGCTCCGGCTGGGGTGAGCTGTGGGGCATCGCCGACCGTACCGACTATGACCTGGGCCGCCATCAGGAGGCCTCCGGCAAGAGCCTGGAGTACTACGACCAGGAGCGCAATGAGCATTATATCCCCTATGTCATCGAGCCTTCCCTGGGCTGCGACCGTGTGGCGCTGGCCTTCCTGTGCGAGGCTTATGATGAGGAAGTGGTGGGCATGGATAAGAAGGGCAACCCCGATATCCGTACCGTGCTGCATCTGCACCCCTACCTGGCTCCCTTCAAGGCTGCCGTGCTGCCCCTTTCCAAGAAGCTCAGCCCCAAGGCCGAGGAGATCTACCGTGAGCTGAAGAAGGACTTCATGGTGGACTTCGACGATGCCGGCTCCATCGGCAAGCGCTACCGCCGTGAGGACGAGATCGGCACACCTCTGTGCATCACCGTGGACTTCCAGACCGTGGGCGACGAGAACACCCCTGCCGACGATTGCGTCACCGTCCGTGATCCTGATACCATGGAGCAGGTCCGTATCCCTGTGGCTGAGCTGAAGAACTATATCGCCGAGAAGTGCAGATTCTAATTATTATATAATGTATAGCAGCACCGGAGCATCCGCTCCGGTGCTGTTTTTGCTACGGGTGAATAATTCCTGCCTTTTTTGTGTATACTCCGGGAGAAATCAGAATTGGAATTTATCGGGCAGTGGGAGGTGCAGCCTAATAAACGCAGTCATTCCGAGCCAGTGCGCACACTGGCGTGGGAATCCCCCAGTTTCAAGGGGGAACCTGCCGAAAAAGTAACCCCATACCTTTGGGGATTGCCACACCATTCTGCGGAATGGTTCGCAAT
>JBGVJN010000093.1:0-21451 GCA_045129455.1 Faecousia sp.
CGCAGGTCATGGTTTCCGCTACCGCGGCTATGAACCAGAACGGCGCTATCGCCTATGGCAACGCCATTGGCTCCATCATCTGCAATACTTCCTTGATCGCCGCGCTGACCATCGCCATCCGTCCCGCTCCGGTCAACCGCAAGGCCATCGTCATGCCCGTGACCTTCTTCTTTATCTCCGCTGCCATCTACCTGGTGGCTGCCTATATCTTCGGCTCCTTTGACCGCTGGCTGGGCATCGTGATGCTGCTGGTCTTCGCTGTGTATATGTTCCTCACCATCCGCCAGGGCTTCAAGAATCCTGTGGCTGCTGACGAGCATGAGGAAGAAGAGGAAAGCACCCAGGGCTCTCTGGTGAAGGATATCATCGTGCTGATCGTCAGCGCCGCGCTGATCGCCGTGGGCGCCGATATGCTGGAAGGCTCCTCCGTTTCTCTGGCTACTATGGCCGGCATCCCCACTGAGGTGGTGGGCGTTACCATCGTCGCTCTTTGCACCAGCCTGCCTGAGCTGGTCACTGCCATCACTGCCCTGGCCAAGGGCCATGGCGCTCTGTCCCTGGGCAACATCATCGGTGCCAACATCTTCAATCTGGTGCTGGTGTCTGGTGTGGCCGTTACCCTGTCTCCCTTCCAGGTCCCCGAGGGAAGCACCATCTTTGGCTTCAACACCTCTCTGGTCATGGAGATCCCCGTGATGGTGGGTGTCATGGCGCTGATGACTCTGCCTGCCATCTTCAAGAAGAAGCTGTTCCGCTGGCAGGGTGCTGCGCTGCTGGGCATCTATGTCACCTTCGTGGTGCTGCAGGTCCTCATCGCGCTGCATATTATCTGATATTCTTTGAAAAACTCCCCGATCCGGGGAGTTTTTCTTATATTCCGGACAATTCCTGAATGTCCAGATCCTGGTAAGGATATACCCGCTTCCAGCCATCTTCCGTCTTGACCACGGTGCTTCTGTGTTCGGAAAGCAGCCGCACGATATCGTATACATCGATCCAGATCTCTGAAAGGCATTCCTTCTGGCTCTCGTCAAAGATCAGCTGCAGACCAAAATGCAGGTGAACAGTTTCGATGTTGTTGGTATTTTCCTTGTCGGAATAGCCTGTTCTTCCCATGAAGCCGATGATATCTCCGGCCTGTACCAGATCTCCCTCCCGCAGGCCCTCCGGGAAGGGGTGATCCTTCTGCAGGTGGGCATAGTAATAGTAGCGCTTACTGTCAAAGGAGCGGATGCCGATCCGCCAGCCTCCGTAGCGGTTCCAGCCCATAGCTTCCACCACGCCGCCCTCTACGGCGATGATGGGAGTCCCAAGACCTCCCATCAGGTCATTTCCCAGATGCTTTCGCTGAAAGCCGAAGGAGCGTCCAACGCCGAAATCCTCGCAATGGCTGTAACCAAAGCCGGAAGCAATGGGGCTATAGGCCTTCAAACCGTAGGCTGGGATCCACTGCCCGTTCTTTTCGATGGCGAAGCTGCCCAGCAGCCCACCCAGAGCGGCCTCGTAGGCCTCGTGATAATACGGGTAATACTTGAAAAGTTCGCCTAGCAACGCCTCCGGCTCTGCCCCCGAGCGCAGCTGCGAAGCCGCCTGTTTCACTGCCGAAGGGGTGCATTTTCCGCCGGTACGGCAGGCAGCTGTAGCCAGGATATCGATCCAACTGATGTGCTGCTCCTGTTCAAAGCTGCGGATATCCTGCTCCATAGCATACTTTAGCGATGCGTAGGGTACGGCAAAGTCCACCCAGCGGATCGGTTGCGCGGAAGCAGGCAGCGCCGTAAGCAGCAGGATGAGAAAACATAAAAATATCCGCCGTTTCATTCCATCACCTCTTGGGTTATGGTGCGAAACGGCGGATTTATTCATGCGTGCCAATTAATGGAGATCCCGGCGGATCCCGTCGGCAATACGGAAAATATCATCCATAGTCTTGATGGAGGATATTTGTTCCTTGTAATAGTTGCTGTAGGGAACGCCCCGTAAGTACCAGGCAAAATGCTTGCGTGCCTCCAGGCAGGCGATGTGCTCCCCGTGATCCTCCAGAGCCAGCCGGAACTGCTCTACGGCTACATCCACACGCTGGGAAAGGGGCGGCCTGCCGGAGAAATCCTCCCCACGGAGGGCAGCGCTGACCTCAGCAAAGATCCATGGATCGCCGAAGGTGGCTCTGCCGATCATGATCCCGTCAGCCCCGGTGCGCCGCAGGCATTTGACGGCGCTTTCGCCGCTTATGATGTCACCGTTGGCGATCACGGGGATGGAAAGCTGCTGCTTGACCTTGGTGATCATATCCCAATCCGCGACGCCGGAGTAGAGCATACTGCGGGTGCGGCCGTGGACGGTGATCATATCCGCGCCGCACTGCTCCATGCGCTTTGTGAAGTCCAGCACATTGATGCTGCCCTTATCCCAGCCCAGACGGCATTTGACGGTGACGGGGACCTTCACCGCGGACTTCACCGCTGTAACGATCTGCCCTGCCAGCTCCGGGGTGCGCATCAGACCGCAGCCATCGCCGGAATTGGCGATCTTGGGCATGGGGCAGCCCATGTTGATGTCCAGAAAATCGCAGCCGGAGATCTCCAGCGCCAGTACGGCAGCCTCGGCCATGATGGCAGGATCGTTGCCGAAGATCTGGGCGCCGCAAAGGCTGCCTTCGTTTTTTCGCAGCAGAGCTGCGCTTTTTTTGTCTTTATATACCAAAGCCCGGGAAGATACCATTTCCGTGACGGTGATCCCAGCCCCAAGACGGGCGCATACCGTGCGGAAGGCCCAATCGGTCACACCGGCCATAGGGCCAAGGGCTACGGGCATATCCACGGGAAGATTTCCGATCTGCATACACATGCCTCTTTCTATCGTTTCTTCCGGGATTATATCATATCCTTGCGCCGCTTGCAAGTCAGAAGAAGCTGCTCACCAGCCACGCAAGACCTGTAAGCAGCGCACCGCCGCAGGCCCAGACCGGACCGTACAGGAAAAGGTGTCCCTTTTTTCTGCTGCCGACAAAGCTCAGCCGCCGTGCTTCTTTCAGTAGTGCCGCATCGGTGATGCCCGTGTCAGCCGCACCTTCCTTCAGGATAAAGATCGCCTGCTCAAAAAGCTTTGGATCCGGGTCGCGTACTACAATGATCTGTCTGGAGATTCCTTTTACCATACTTTTCACCTCGGTAGCAGTATGCCCGCTGGAAATCATTTCATACCATGACAAAAATCAAGGGCAGCTGTAATCAACAGCTGCCCTTGTGGGTAGGGATCAGTTTGCCTTGCGTGCCTTCTTGCGGCTGGGCATCAGCATGACGATCATCGCGCTTGCGCTGAAGAACATCAGCATTGCCAGCAGCGCCAGAGGCGTGTCATCCGCGGTGTCGGCCGGAGGTGTGATGACGGGAGGCGTGTAGGTGTTCATGAACACGGCGTTGACAGCTTCCGCAGCTTCGCCGTTCTGGCTGATAGCAGCGACCAGCTTGTTGGTGGCTGCATCCAGGGATACGGTGATGACGATGCTGTAGACATCCTCGCTGTACTTGAAGTTGGCCTTGCCGTCGTTGATCTCGGTGACCTTGTAGATGAACTCCTTGCCGATGTCATCCTCGGTGAAGTTCAGCGTATGTACAGCCTTGCCGCTGCCGTCGGAGACCAGCTCCACATAACCGTCCACACCCAGAGTCTCCAGCTTAAACTTGAAGCCTGCGGGGCTGATGGAACCGGCAGTGATGGTGTCGGGGGTCTTGACCAGCTTGGTGATGTTGATATCCACAGTGATATCATCGGGCTTGGGAGTGTAGATGTTGGTGAAGGAGACAGAGCCGGCGGTCTCGGAAGTGACCAGCTTGGTGATGGCGGGATCGGAGACCTTCAGAGTGCCGTCCAGCATATCCTCCACCTTGTAGTACACGGCGTAGACAGTGGTATCGTAGGTCACACGGTCAGCATTGGTGTCTTCCTCAATGATCAGGTAGAAGTAGTCACCTGCGGTGGGGAAGTCCAGGGTGAAGCGGAAGCTGCCGCTGGCATCATTGGACTTGGAAACGGGGGCGATGCCTGCGGGGATGACAGGCTTGCCGTCCTGCAGCTGAGGAGCGGAATCCAGAGCGTAGAGCAGGAAGGTGAATTCGCCATCCGTCAGGTCACGGCCGTCAAGGACCTTGGTGCCGGTCAGGGTAGCACCGGTGCCGACTGCTGCATAGGTGTTGGTGAAGTTGATGGGAGTGGTGGCGCTGCCGTCCACCGTCATGGTGTACTCCAGCATACCGGTGGCCTTATTGTTGGTCACGGTGATAATGACCTCGTATTCGGTGTCATCATAGGTGACGCCATTGACGGTCTTGCCGGCATTGACTTCCTTAACGATGAACTTGTAGGTGCCGGTGGCGGTGAAGGTCAGTTCCTTCAGAGCGGTCTCGGCGAAGGTGAAGTCGCCGTTGATGTCGTTCTTGGCGATCAGCAGGGGATCGCCGGTGGCGTTGTCAGCATCATAAAGACCGAACTGGAATTCATCTGCGACCATGTCACGGCCGGTCAGATCCTTATGGCCACTGATCGTCACGGTCACTTCCACGGGAGTGTAGATGTTGGTGAAGGTGACACTGTTGGCGCTTTCATTGGTGGTCAGCTTCGTGATGACGGGGGCGCTCACATTCAGGGTGCCGTCGCCGTTGTCGGTGACCTTGTAGTAAACGCTGTAGCTGTTGGTGTCGTACTCCACGCGATCCACATTGTTGTCTTCTTCCACGATCAGATAGTAGTAATCACCTGCGGCGGGGAAGGCCAGGGAGAAGCTGAAGCTGCCGCTGGCATCATTGGACTCGGAAACGGGGGTGACACCTGCGGGAATGACGGGCTTGCCATCCTGCAGCTGAGGAGCGGAATCCAGAGCGTAGAGCAGGAAGTTAAACTCGTTAGCCTTCAGGTCACGGCCATCCAGGACCTTGGTACCGATGAGGGTGGCGCCTGCGGTGGAAACATTGTAGAAGTTCTCGTAGAAGATCTGGGTGGTGGCGCTGCCGTTGACCAGAACGGTGTGCTCCAGCTGACCGTCGATATCGTTGTCGGTGACCTCTACGGTAATGCGGTAGATGTTGTTGGCATAGGTGATGCCGTCCAGGATCTGGCCGCCGTTCTTCTCCAGGACCACGAAGTAGTACTTGCCGATTGCGCTGAAGGTCAGCTCCTTGGCAGCGGTCTCGGTGAAGGTGAAGGTGCCGTCTGCGTTGTTGGTGGCCAGAAGCAGGGGAGTGGAGCTGGTGGTGGCGAAAGACGCGTCAGCCTTGAAAAGACCAAAGGTGAATTCGCCGGCCTGCAGCTCCCGTCCGGTCAGCTTCTTGTTGCCGCTGATGGTGACGGTGGTGTCCTCGGGGTCATAGGTATTGGTGAACTGAGCCTCGGTGACCTCGTGGTAGGTACCGTCCTTGTGCATGATGACCTTGGCGGAGATAGTACCATCCAGATCGTCAATGATTTCAACGGAGATGTTGTAGACCTCCTGGGAGTAGGAGATGCCGGGAATGTTACCCTGGATCTCCATCAGGGTGAAGTTGATGATGTCGCCGGGCTGGACCTGGCCTGCAGTGAAGACAGGCAGCTGGACAGTGGCCTTGCCGTTGGCGTCGGTGGTGACAGCGTTGCCGACCTGAGCGCCGGTGGAATCAAACAGGGCGAAGGAGTAGCCTGCTTTGCTGATGCCGGTGACAGCGCTGTTGGTGGTGATCAGCTTGCTGATCTCAATGCTGACCTGCTGGGTAGTGCCGCTGACATTGTAGGTATTCTCGATGATCAGACCTGCAGTGGAGGTGGGATCGTCCAGATTGGTGACCTGGGTAGTAGCGGCGAGGGAGCCAGCCTGGTCATTGGTGACATCGATGGTTACCAGATAACGGTCGTTGTTGTAGGTAACACCGCCCAGCTGACCGGGAACTTCCTTGACTACATAGTAGTAAACACCGGTGGCATGGAACTCCAGCTCACGGAAGGTGAATACGCCGTTGTCGCCGTTGGTGACGGTCTGCAGAGCGCTGCCGAGAATGTTTCCTGCGCTGTCGGCATTGAACAGCTGGAAGCTGAATTCGCCGGCGTTCAGGTTACGGCCGGTCAAATGCTTGATGCCGCTGATGGGCACGGTGACAGCATCCAGATCGTAGGTATTGGTGAAGCTGGGAGTGGTGACGGCAGTGCCGCTTTCATCGGTGATGGTATAGCTGGCTTCGATCCGGCCGTCAAGCAGGTCTTCAATGGTGACGGTGACGGTGTACTTCTGGGTGGAGTAGATCATGTGAGGATCGGTGCCCTGGATTTCCTTCAAAGTATAGGTCATGGTGCGGCCTACGAAGTTGGCACCGTAGGTCAGCTTCAGAGCGGCGGTGCCGACGGTGGAGGAAGCGCCCAGGACGGTGGGGGTGGAGGTGGCCACCAGAACGCCGTTTTCATTGTACAGGCCGAAGGTGAAGCCTTCCGCAGTGATGCTGCTGTCGTCGGTGGTCAGCTCCTTGCCGATGGTGATGGTGATATCATCGGAGCCGGTAGCCTTATAGGAATTGCCGAAGTCGGCGACCACATTCCAGTTGCTGCCGGAGCCGGTGACGACTGCTTTGTTGTTGCTGGCGCTGGAGACTACGGCCACATCCAGCTTGCCGGACATGCCGGTATCGCTGACGACGATATCGAAATAGCCGATACCATTGTCATAGGTGATGCCGTTGGTGCTGCTACCGGCGACCTCCAGGATGCGGTAGTGGGTGGTGCCGATGGTAGCGAAGGTGGTGGGCAGGAGGCTGGACAGATCATAGGTCTGGGCACTCTTGGTCAGGGTGGCCTGGCCGAGGGTGTTCCAGTTGCCGTTGGTCAGAGTCTGCAGCTGCACGGTGAAGGCATCGGTATCCAGCCAATCTCTGCCGGTGAGGTACTTGGTGCCGGTGAGGGTGATCTGAGCGGTGCCGTCGGCAGGCTCGTAATCATTGACGAAGGCCAGGGTGGAGGTGGTGCCTTCCCCGATGGTGGTGGTCTTGGGATTCTCGCCGTTGACCTTGAAGCCGGGCAGGCTGGTCAGCAGCTCCACTGCGGTGACCTTGGTACCGGCGGGGATGGTGTAGATGGCCAGAGAAGCGCCGGCCTTCATGGAAACGGTGGCCTTGCCGCCGGTCACGGTGATCTGACCGGAGGAGGTGTTGTAGGTGCCGGAGACAGGAGCGCCGCTGGCATCGGACAGGGTGATCTCAAACAGGAAATCCTTGCCTGCCAGAGCGGGGTGGGTATTGCTGGGGGAGGAGACGGTCTTGGAGATGACCAGGTTGCCGGAAAGATCGTCTGCGGTCTTGAGGGTGTTGACGAAGGTGGCTTCCTCGATCTTCTGGGTGGCCACATTCAGGGTGATCTGCTTCATACCCTCGGTGCCGTTGATGCTCTTGATCTTATAGACCTTGCCGGTGGTCTCCTCGGTGACGGTGTAGCTGCCGGTGGGCAGATCGACGATGTAGATGCTTTCGCCGGCATTCAGCGTGACATGGGCCACACCGTTATTGAACAGGACGACAGAGCTGTCGGGAGAGATCTGGGTGCCGTTGGCGGCATAGTGGACGAAGGGATAGCTGCCGCTGACGCCGTTGGCGGTGATGGTGAAGGTGAAGGACTCGGTGGTGCCGGTCATGGTCTCGTCCACGGCCTTGGAGAGCTTCAGACCGGTAGCGGGGGTCATGGTCAGCTTGCCGTTGTTGCCCAGGATCATATCCACATAGTAGTAGGAGCCTTCTCCATGCTCGACGCTGGGATAGAACACATAGTCCAGAGTATTGGTGGTGTTGGTGTCCTTGATGTGGTTATCAGTCTCGATCAGACGCAGGATCGTGCCCTTGGGAATGTACCAGCTGCCGCTACCGTTGAGCTGGACGGCCTTCAGAGAGGCGGAAGAGATCCGCTCATACTTGGTAGAGATGACGGCCTCGCCGGTGGCAGTGTTCACGATGGTGAACACGGTATAGGCACGGTAGTATTCCCCGTTGGGATCGGGAGCGGCAGTGCCGGCGTACTTGGTGTAGTCGGAGCCGGACTTGATGTAGACGGTGCTGTTTTCGGTGTAGTAGTAGCGCTCGTTCTCGATGGAGGGCTCGAAGAATGCGATGGCATTCACCGCGGTGGTGGGCTTGACGGGGTTGCTTTCGTGATTTCTATCATTGAATGCGTCCAGATCATAGCGGTTGGTCAGGAAGCTGAAGCTGCCGTCGTCGTTGCGCAGGACGCTGTCAGCATTGGCGGTCAGATCCGCTGCGGTGATCTTTTCACTGATGTTCAAAGCGTTGATATCGGAGCGCAGGCCCACTTCGTAGATCAGACGGATGGGATCGGCACTGTCCACGGTCATGGTGATGTCGGTGGCGTTCTCGATGCTGTCGCCTTTCAGGGAAATGTTGTAGGAAACAACAGGGATCAGGGATGCGGGGATCTTCCATACCACGGCCAGTTTGCCGGTGGCGATCTCCTCACGGACCTGGATGGTGATGTACATCATATCCGTATCCCGGTAGCCGTCCTTCACCTCGCCCAGCATGCCGTAGGACTTCATGGTGTAGACTGCGTTGGCGGGCGCGGTGGTGGTGCCTTCATTGTAGAAGCTGATGTACTTGCCGCTGGCATCAGCATACCAGCCGATGTAGTTGCTGAATTCGCCGGTAGCGGTGTTGTAGCTCAGCTGTCCGTGATTGAAGGCAAGCTGGATCAGATCCCGGGCATCCTGCACATTCTCGATGCCGAAGCGGGCCTGGACAGCCCAGACGAACTCATCGCCCAGAGCGGTGGGGTTACTCGGAGTGCCGAAGGCGGAATTGCTGGAAACAAAGTTCTTGGAAAGCTCAGCGCCGGTAAAGAGCGTGTCGCCCAACTGGATGCCTTCGATCTGGATGACCTCCATATATTCGCCCAGATCATCGATGAATTCGATGTAACCGCCGATGTCATACTGACCGGCGCTGGACAGGGTGGGGTAGTACAGGGACTGGAGGATGATCTGGCTGACGATGGAGCCGAAGGCGCTGTTCAGCTGGGCAGCGTTGTCGGCCTCGAAATACTCAGTAGCGTACTGCTGCTGGGAAGCTTCAGTGATGTAGGAATTGGTGCTGACATAGTAGGTCTGCTGGTTTCTGCCGGAGCCGGTGGTGAGGGCCACATTGCCGGAGCCTGCCAGGAAGGTCCGCCACCAGCCATTGATGGTAGAGTTGGACTTCACAGGGTCCAGAACGCTGATCGCCTGCTCACTGGAGCCGACACCCAGACCCAGAGTGTAGAGCAGCATATCGTTATCGTAATGCTCCTCGACCTTGGCTTTTGCGAAGGCTGCGGTCAGCTGGGTAAGGAAGGCATTGATGTTGGTGGCGTCGGAACCGTTGCCTACATCGTCCTCCAGAACATCAGCATAGGTGGTGGTGGCCCAGGTGGGAGCGCCGTCGGACATGAGGACCATAACGGGCATACGCTTGGTGCCGGCCTGGAAGCCTTCACCCTCAATGGTGGTATCCTCTACGGCCAGGAGCATATCCATGGCAGCATCCAGACCAGCCTGGATGAAGGTACCGCCGGAGACAGTGGAGGTGTCGGAAACGGCGATGTTGCCGGAATTCTTCACGCCGCTGTCGATGCTGATGGTGTAGGTGGTGTCACCGCGGTTGCTGCTGATGGACAGATTCAGATAGGTGTCGGTAGCGGTATAGCGATCCAGGGGCAGCAGGATGGTGCGGGAGGTGTTGATATTCTCGGTCTGCTCGCGGCCCCAGCGGTCAGTGCCGGTGACCACTTCCACAATATCGTGGGTGCTGTTGCTCTGGGAAGAGTAGAGGACAACACCGACGCGGTTGTAGTTATTCAGCGCCAGCAGACGGGTGATGGCGTCGTTGGTGGCGGCGACCAGCTCGTCCACGGCACCGGCGGTGATCATAGAGTTGGAAATATCCAGGATCAGGATGGTGTCGGTGGGAATGTGGGAGTAGCCGGTGATGGACTTATTGGAAGCCAGAGCGGATAGGGAGATCAGGAAGTTCCGTTCCGCACGCTCGATGGCGATGCCGGAGAAGGGGTTGGTAGCAGAGGTAAAGACAGACTTGTCCGTCCAGATGCCGCCGGCATGCTCGGTACTCAGCTTGTCTTCACCAAAGTGGTGCTTCCATACATCGATGGTGTCTGCATCGGCGATGATGGAATCGCCGCCGGCGGCATTTGCCCGGGGCAGGATGCCGGTGGGCACCATCAAGGCAATCATGCAAATGGCCAGGGCCAGGGAAAGGACCCGGTTGAAAAGTGTGGTTCTGGTTCTCATGGTCGTTACTCCTTACTAATTAGGCGGTGCAGCACTGAAGGGCTGCTTCAATGTGATGCTTACAGATGGGCTTGACTGCGAAGTACGCAGCGGATAGCCGCTGGGAATGCTGGTGGAACAGATGGTCATCGGAAAACCAGATGACCGGTGTGTCGGGACACAGGACCTTGGCTGCTCTTACCGACTCCATTCCGGCAGCGCCGGCTTCGTGGATGAAGATCGCCCGGAAGCTTTGACTTCGCAGATGGGAGATGAATTGGTCATAGCTCTCGGGGTGTACCGGTCGGGCGCAGCTCAGAGGGTGGTGGGTGCAGCTTTCCAGAAGGCTCTGGAGGTGCTGCTGGTCAGGTCGCTTACCGTAGATCAGGATACTCAAGTCACATACCTCCTGACAGCAATAATCGGGACAGTACCTGGTCGTACTTGGCAGGACACACAGGCTTTACGGAGAAGTAGGTGCAGTCCAGACGGTAGGCTTCGGAGCCGAAGTACCGATCGTCGGAGAACCAGAAGATCGGTGTGTCCGGCAGGACCCGGCGGGATCGCCGGACGCCTTCCATGCCGTCCGCGCCGTCGGCTGCTACAATGATCAGCTCCGGGGCGTAATCTACAAGCTGGATATAAAATTCGTCAAACTGCGAGCGACATCGGAATTCCGGTGCCAGCTGCTGCATTTGGGGATGGGATAACAGGTTTTCCTGGATCCGGGAGCATTCTTCCTGCTCGCCGTAGATCAGTATCTTCATATACTTCGCCCCCTTGCGGCCGGTATTTTATGGATACATCATAACATCAAATTTTTCCTGTGAATGTGAAGCGCCGTGAAAATGGCGTAAAATGCCGTGAAACGGAAATGGCAAAAAACAAGGCGCAGCCCTTTGGCTGCGCCTTGTGGGGATCATTCGGTTTTTTTCAGTGGCAGGGAGATGAGCAGGGTGAAGGTATGCTCGTCGTAGGAGATATCCATGTAGCCGCCGTACTTGAGGCAGATGGCCTCCATGGAGGCAAGCCCCACGCCGGGACGGGAGTATTCCCGCTTGCGGGAGTGGATCCCGCTGTCGCCTTTGACCACATTTCCATCGAAGGAGTTGTGTACGACGATGGAAAGCACCTGCGCCTCAGCTTCGGCGATGACAGAGATGGAACGATTCCGGTCCACGGTCATGCAGCCTTCCAAGGCGTTATCCAGGGCATTGCCCAGGAGTACGCAAAGGTCGATGTCCTCGATGCCCTTGCTATGGATAATTCCGATCAGGTCGAAGTGGATATTGTCCTGCGCGGCCTTGAGCATGCTGTGGTAAAGGACGCCATCGGCTGCTGCGTTTCCGGAATATGGGATCAGCACGGAAGGTGTGTTGGTTTGCTGGAATTTACGGCAGTATTCCTGCAACCCATCCCGGTCATTGGCATCGATATAGCCCTGGATGGCGGCGACATGATGCTTGAAATCGTGGCGGGTCTTTCTGGCTTGGGCTACCTGCTGGGCCAGTTCCTCGTAGTATTCGCTCTGCAGCCGAAGCTGCCGGTCAGTTTCCTGTTGGTGACGCATACGGTCATGATCCGTGGCAATGCTCAGGCAGATCATGACGGTCGCAATGTTTAGCAGGACGCGGCTGATCAGCGGATACAGGCTGTCCGCGTGGATATCCAGGGGAAGGGTGGTGATGGCGGACAGATAGAGCATTCCCGGGATCAGAAAGGTGGTATTCCAGTAGCTGCCTACATCCACCGAGAGGAAGGGAGTGATGGTCTTGCGCAGCAGCTTGTAGATCAGCGGACAGAACAGAAGGAACAGGATCAAAAGCAGCGCGCTGTCGCAGGTGTGGTTCTGGATCTGATCCAAGCCATTGATTCGACTGATGGCGTAATCCGCAATGGAAAGCAGCATGTTGTTCAGCGTGGAGGAAAGGCCCCAGGCGAAGATGTGCTCCTGTACTCTGCCGGGAATGAGCAGCAGATTCAGCGACGCGGAAAGGATGCCGAAAATGACGCTGCAAAACTTCAGCCACATGGCGCTGACGCCCCAAAATCGTGCCATAAGGCCCATTGCGGCGATGTATGCCAGAGTGAAGCTGCCGTAAACCAGGATGGCCAGCTTCTTTTGCCTGGGAGTCAGCAATGACGCGAAGGGAACATAGCGCATGGCCATGCCGGGGATAAAGCTCAGCAAGGTGAGCAGACACATAAGGGCGATCTTCACTGCTGGATGCCTCCCTTTCGCAGGAGTGCCTGCATCTTATAATGAGAGTAGGCCTTCTTCATGGAGGAGCGCAGCTCTTTGACGATGGGTACAGTAGAGCCGTCCCGCAAAGTAAACACATCCGTGGGGATGGCGGCCACCTCCGCCAGAGATACCACGGCATAGCGGATGGGCTTGGCGAAATCCGCGCCATCCAGCTGCTCGCACAGATTGGCGAAGGAGGTACGGGTGGTGATGTCCCCCTGCTTGGTGTGGATGATGCACTTGTGGTCGCCGGCCTCGATCCAGAGGATATCGGAGATATACACATGCTCATCCATGCGGTTTTGCTTGTAGACCAGTGTGCGCATGGCAGCATAGGCATGGAAGTACCGGTCCAGGGTCAAAAACAGCTTGTCTTCCCCGATGGGCTTGACCATGTAGCGCAGAGCAGCCACATCGTAGCTGTCCGCCGCGTATTCCTTGGAGGAGGAGCAGAAAATGATCTGGCAGTGAGGATGCAGCTGATTCAGCTGCTTTGCTGTCTCGATGCCGTTGAGCTCATCCATGATCACATCCAGAACAAACAGGTTGTAGGAGGTCACATCTGCCTTCAGCAGCGCCTCGCCGCTGGTAAATTCATCGATCTGGGCGTTCAGATGATGCTCGTCCAGATATTTTTCCAGCATCTTTCGCAGGATATCACGCTCCAGATCACTGTCGTCGCACAGAGCGATGCGCATTTTATAATGTATTCCGGGCATATGTACACCTCCTTGCTAAAATTATATGTATTTACAGTTCCAGCTTCAGGTCGTTTTCACGGATCCAGCCCCACTTGCGCAGAAGAGCGCAGAAAATCCAGCTGAGCAGGGCGGGAAGGATGAAGCAGATCAGTGCCATACCGATCCAATCCATGGCAGTGATGGCGGCCTTGCTGCCGGCGGCGATATCGCTGAGCCAGCCGGTGTAGATGCCGATCTGGCCCACCAGACCGCAGGTGCCCATGCCGGAGGAAAGGGCAGAGCCGTTCATCTCCAGCTGAAACAGGCAGGTGGCCAGGGGTCCTGTGATGGCGGAAGCCAGGATGGGTGGGATCCAGATCCGGGGGTTTTTGATAATGTTGGGCATTTGCAGCATGCTGGTGCCCAGACCCTGGGCTACCAGGCCGCCCCAGCGGTTTTCCCGGAAGCTCATCACCGCGAAGCCCACCATCTGGGCGCAGCAGCCTGCCACCGCGGCACCACCCGCCAGACCCACAAGACCAAAGGAGGCGCAGATGGCGGCGGAGGAAATGGGAAGGGTCAGGGCGATGCCCACCAGAACGGAAACCAGGATGCCCATGAAGAAGGGCTGCAGCTCCGTTGCCCACATGATGGCGTGACCCACTGCCTTGGCGGCAGTGCCGATGGGTGCGGCGATCAGGGCGGAAAGACCGATGCCGGCCAGAATCGTGACGATGGGCGTCACCAGAATGTCGATCTTTGTCTCTTTGGATACCAGCTTGCCGCACTCGCAGGCGGCGATGGCTACAAAGTAGACAGACAGAGGGCCGCCGGCACCGCCCATGGCATTGGCGGCAAAGCCTACAGGGATCAGCGAGAACAGCACCAGGCCCGGTGCGTGCAGCGCCGTGCCGATGGCGATGGCGATACCGGGACCGACCATTGCAGAAGCAAGGCCGCCGATGGTGTAGCTTACCGCGCCTTCGCCGGTGCCCAAGGTGACGATGACGGCATTGAGGAATCCAATGCCAAACTGCTGACCGATGGTGTTGAGGATCGTGCCTACCAGCAGCGTGCAGAACAGACCCTGTGCCATAGCGCCCAAAGCGTCGATGCCGTAGCGCTTGCCGGAAAAGATGATGTCCTTCCGGCGGAGAAATGCGGAAATTTTGCTCATGTGTGTTTCACTCTCTTTCAGTAGAATGGTCTGCTGAAAAAGCGTGCGTCAGCGGTCGTGCTGACCCTAGGCGCTCGGCAGGATCGTAGCGGTATGTCTTTTCTTTTCACCACCGGATCCCGCAGCTGCCTTCAGTGCCGACTTGCCGCATGCAGCCTCTGCACCGGCAGGTCTTTGCCCGTTCTTCACAGATCGGAAACAATGAAGGTATTATAGACCCACGGCCAAAAAATGTCAACCAAGGGTGGAAAAAAGCGGTGCTGATGCACCGCTAATTTTTCAGGATCTCAACAACCGTCAGTGTGGTATCCTCCACAGTGAACCGGATGTCAAAGCCGGCGAAGCTGACACCGTAGATCCGGCCGGGCTTTCTTTGGTAGGAAGGCCGGGGATCATGGGAAAGGACTGCGACGGCTGCCTCCCGTTTGCCTTCCGGTAACAGTTCCAGAAGCGCAGGGGGGAAGTCCACCGACAGGAGAAAATCGCCGGCACTGTCCGTAAAGCCGCCGGAGGCCTGGGGCTGACAGTCGGCATTGGGAATGTAGGGCTTGATGTCGAAAATAGGGGTCCCGTCCATCAGATCCGCGCCGCCCACATGGAGCACGGTGCCGTACTGCTCCGTATGCTCCACGCCCAGAAGTCTTACGCAGGACAGCCCCAGGTTGTTGGGTCGGAAGGGGGAACGGGTGGCGAAGACGCCCATGCGGGTGTTGCCGCCCAGGCGAGGTGGGCGAACGGTGGGGGACCATTCGGTGCGGACGGCTTCGGAAAACTGCCAGATCAGCCACAGATGGGAAAAGTCCTCAATACCCCGAAGGGCATCCGGGTTGCGAAATTCCGGCTCGAAGATCACAGTGGAGCGCAGCTCCTGCACCAGACCGCTTTGCCGGGGGATGCCGAATTTGGTGGAAAAATCGCTTTTCATCCGGGCAATAGGGCGGATAGGAATCTGTTCCATCCTTACCGCCTCACTTTCCGCAGACAGAAGCTGACCGCAAAGATCAGCGCCAGTACCAGGGAGATGGCCGCGCCTGCGGAGCTTCCCAGATAATAGGAGATCACCAGACCGCCGATGCCGGCCACCAGCGCGAACAACACAGAGAAAAGGTGATACTGCCGCAGATTCCGGGCAACATTCCGGGCAGAAGCCGCCGGCAGCACCAGCAGGGAATTCAGGATCAGAAGACCGACACTGGAGATGGACAGGGTCACCACCACCGCAATGGCGGTGGTAAACAGAGTCTGGGAAAGCCCCACGGGAATGCCTCGGGAGGATGCCAGCTGGGGATGGATCGCCGTCAGCGTCAGCTGGTTGGAAAACAGCACCCAGAAGATGACCACCGCCACCAGGATCAGCCCCAGCGTGCCGATCTGCGCGGGGGTGACGGAAAGGATGTCACCAATCAGATAGGTGTTGTACTTGGTGAAGCTGCCGCCGCCCAGAGTGGCGATGAAGATGCCCAGAGCTACGGCGGTGCTGGAGAATACACCGATGAGAGTGTCAGCTGCCTGGCTGCTGCGGCTGCGCACAAAGGAAAACAGAAGCGAGAAGGCAATGCTGAAGGCTACCGCCACCCAGGTGGGGGCGGCGATGCCGAAGATGCAGCCGATGGCAATGCCTGTGAAGGCGGAATGGCCCAGAGCGTCAGAGAAGAAGCTCATCTTGCCGGTGACGATCATGGTGGACATGAGACCGAACAGGGGACTCATAATTAAGATCGCCAGCAGCGCGTTTTTCATAAAGTCCCATTGAAGCATTTCCAGCTTCAGCGCTTCACACAGGGAATACCAGATGCTCATACGCTGCCTCCTTCCCGATGGAAGATCTGCCGGAAGGCTTCCGACTCCAGGACTTCCCTGGGTGTACCCTTGCACAGGGGCTTGTGATCGATGAGCATCACCTGGTCCGCGTACTTGGGCAGCATGGAAAAATCGTGGGTGGTCATGAGAATGGAAAGGTCATAGGTCTTACGGATCTCGTCCAGCATGTCCATCAGTTCCGCCTGGCCTTCCACATCCACGCCGGACAATGGCTCGTCCAGGATCAGGATATTGGGCAGCGGCTCCAGTGCCAGCGCCAGCAGTACCCGCTGCAGCTCGCCGCCAGAGAGCGTGCCCACCCGCTTATCGATCAAATCTGTTGCGTGAACTCTGTCCAGGCAATCCAGGATCTGCTCCCGCATGGCTTTGGAGATCCCCAGAAAAGCCGGCCGCCGGCTTTGGCAGCAGACAAAAAGATCCGCTACGGATACAGGGTCGCCGGGATCGAAGGAGGGACTTTGGGGCACATAGCCGATCTTTGCTTTGCCGCCCCGCTTGCCGGGCGCGGAGAAGACGATGACGCCGTCGTAATCCAGCTGACCCAGCACCGCCTTCAAAAATGTACTTTTACCTGCACCGTTGGGGCCGATGAGAGCCACCAGCTGGCCGCAGTGGACATGCAGCTGCACATCGGAAAGGATCTTGTCATTTCCAATGGTCACGGATACATCCTGCACCCGCAGGCAGCAGGAATCGCCGCAGTTTTTGCCGTGAAACAGGTTCATCCCAATGCCTCCTTCAGCGTGTCGATGTTTTGGTACATAGCTTCAAAATAATCCGTATCGCCCATGGCCATGGACAGGGTAAAGACTTTCGTGCCGGTCTCGGCCGCAATGATCCCGGCCGCGGAGACGCTGCCGTTGACCTCGATGAAGATGGCGCTTAGGGAATGGTCCCGCACCAGTAAGATCAGCTCCTTCAGCTCGGAAGCGGATGCCTCACTGCCGGATTCTTCTTCCACAGAGCGCAGGATCTCCAGACCGAAGCTATCCGCAAAATAGGAAAAGCCGTCATGGAAGGTGATCAGCTCCCGGCAGGAGATATCCGCCAGCTGCTGCTCACCATAGGCCTGCAGTTCATCAAATTTTCGGGTAAGCAATTGCAGATTCCTGTGGAAGGTGTCCGCATGGGCTGGGAACTGCTCCGTAAGACCTGTGCAAATGTTTTGCGCCATCTGCTTTGCGCTTTCGGGGGACAGCCAGAAGTGAGGGTCGTGTTCGTGTTCGTGGCCATGGTCATCGTGCTCATGGTCATGGCAGCTATCCAGAAAGGATATACCCTTGCTGCTGTCGAGGCACTGCTTACCTTCCAGCACATCGGCCATAAAGTCCTCCAGACCGCCGCCGGAAAGGACCACGAGCCTGGCACTTTCCACCGCCTTGACCTGGCGGACGCTGAGGGAATAGTCATGCAGGCAGGAGACGCTTTCCGTCACCAGCTGCGTGACCGTCAGTCCTGTGCCTTCGCACAGGGCGGAGGTGAAGCAATATACCGGTGCGGTGGTGGCGGCGATGTCTGCGGAAGGCAGGGGAGCGCAGCCCGCGAGAGTAAGGGATAGGAGTATTAAGATCAAAATGAATCGTTTCATAATGTATCCTTATCGATCATGAGGTTCAGATTTCTACTGTTATGATATCACATTTGTCAAGAAATAGATAAGAAAAGCAGCCGCCATCAGGCAGCTGCTTTCAATGTACATTGATCAGTTGTTCTCCATCCAGGTCTTGACCTTGGTCTTGGCCAGGCGCAGGATATCCTCGTTGGGGTAGGGAGAGGTCTCGCCGCCGCCAACATGCAGGAAGTACAGACCCTCGGGAGTCTGATACAGATCCTCCTCATAGCCGGCAGGATCGCCGTAGGTACCAACGATGTGCTTCTGGATCAGGGTGGCGGTCTCGGTGTCGTACTCCTTCTTGCAGATGATCTTCTTCATGGGATATGCCTCCTTTCTTCACGGGCAATAGCGCTATTATACATATTTCCGTTGGAAAATCAAGCGAAATTTCGGAAAGTTAAAAACTTTTCCGGTATAATTGGCGCTGATGCCGGAGAGGAATGGGAGAAAAAAGGAATATTATGGTGCAAATTGCACAAATTTGCGGTCTTGTATCACAGGAAGAAAAACAGGGCAAAGCCCAGCAGCACCAATCCGCCCATGATAGCCACCGGCGGCCAAAGGCTTCCCTTAGGCGCAGGGATTTCCGGCTGCACGGGATCGGGCTGGGGTGCGGCTTCTTCCACAGGAATGGCTTCTTCTTCAGAAATGGGCGTGGTTTCTTCCATTTTGATCACCTCGAAAATATCATAACACACCAACTTCTGCTTGTCCAGATAAAAGGGTTATGATATGATGGTATCAGGAGTTGAGCTTTTATGAGAAATATCCCCATGTTTACCACGGAGTTTGGCATAGCCAGTCTGTATCTTCAGGAGATCCCCTACAACGCAAAGGCCTACGTCCGCATCCGTTCCACCCAAATGCCGGCACAGCTGCTGGAGGAATGCGTCGGCTTTTGCAGAGCCTGCGGCGCTGAAATAATCTTTGCCACGGGTGACGAATATCTGGAAAAATACCCGGTGTTGGCAGTACTGCTGCGGCTGCGCTGCCTGCGAAGCAGCCTTCCCGACACCGATGCCATGCTCTTTCCGGTGCTGCCGGAGCATGGGGATCATTGGCGCAGAATATATAATGAGAAGATCGCCGGCATCGACAATGCCGCCTATATGGACGGCAACGATCTGAAGCAGATGCTTGCCAAGGGTGACGGCTATTTTGTTCACCGGGATGGAAGGCTCATCGGTATCGGCCGTGCTTCCGGGGATACGGTGGATTTTCTGGCGGCCACAGAAAAGGGGGCGGGCCGGGATGTACTGGCGGCGCTGGCAAGTCTTCTGACGGAGGACACCGTGTCCGTAACGGTGGTAGAAAGTAATTGCAGAGCCATGACACTGTATCAGCGCCTGGGCTTTGTGCCGGTGGAAGAGGTGGACCGGTGGTACCGGATCATGGGAGGTAGCGGACATGAATGATCCCTGGATGCTTGCTTTTGTGATCGCACTGTTTGCTTTGCAGCTTTTCCTGTGCGCAAAGGCACGCAGGGTCTGGCTGCGGCTGCTGCCGCTGCTGGTGCTGCTGGCGCTGATGGCGGCCTGCGTGATCCTGTATATCTGCAGCGGCTATACCAACTGGGCGTTTTTGATCCTGCTTTTGATCCTTGGCGCTATGGTGGCGGTGGATGGCTTTGCCTGGCTTTTCTGGGGCATTCTGCGGCTGCTTTACAGACACGAAAAAAACCGTTCGGTGTAAAGAAAAAATACTTGACAACCTTCCTGCGGTATGCTACAATACCGCAGGTATCAAGCAAGAAGGCTTGACAGGAGGCTGTGATGGACGCACTTGAGATCGTTCTGCTGTATGATTATTACGGCGATCTGCTGACAGACCGTCAGCGTGAATGCTTTGAAATGCGCTACTATCAGGACCTGTCCCTGGGCGAGATCGCTGAGGAACTGGGGATCAGCCGCCAGGGTGTCCACGATAATCTCACCCGCACAGAAGCACAGCTTCGCAAAATGGAAGCCAAGACCGGCTGCGTCAGCCGAGACCAGACCTGCCGCAAGGCGGCCAAGACCATCGGTGAGCTTGCCCGTCAGCTGCAGGATCAGGATGCGCAGGACGTATCCGTTCTGGTGAGCAGGATCATCGCTGCCGCACAGGAACTTGAGGAGTAAGCTATGGCATTTGAAGGCTTAACTGAAAAAATTTCCGCTACCTTCAAAAAGCTTCGCGGTAAAGGCCGGCTGAAAGAGGCAGATGTGAAGGAGGCTATGCGTGAGATCCGCATGGCGCTGCTGGAAGCGGATGTCAGCTACAAGGTGGTCAAGGACTTCACCAAGTCCGTCACCGAGCGGTGCGTGGGCACCGATGTTCTGGAATCTCTGACCCCTGCCCAGATGATCGTGAAGATCGTAAACGAAGAGCTGTGCAAGCTCATGGGCAGCGATTTGAAGCATATCACTATCAATCCCAACGGCCCCACAGTCGTGATGCTGGTGGGTCTGCAGGGTGCCGGTAAGACCACCAACGGCAGTAAGCTGGCCGGTCTTATGAAGCGGCAGGGAAAGAATCCCCTGCTGGTCGCCTGCGATATCTACCGTCCTGCTGCTATCCAGCAGCTGAAGGTCTGCGGCGAGAAGCTGGGGATCCCTGTGTTTGAAAAGGGTCAGATCGATCCTGTGACCATTGCCAGAGAAGCTTTGACCTATGCCCGTCAGCACGGTCATGATATGGTATTTCTGGATACCGCCGGCCGGTTGCATGTGGACGAGCAGCTGATGGAAGAACTGAAGAACATCAAAGCAGCCGTCAAGCCCGATGAGATCATGCTTGTGGTCGACGCTATGATCGGCCAGGACGCGGTGAATGCTGCCCAAAGCTTCAATGAATGGCTGGATATCGACTCTGTGATGCTTTCCAAGCTGGACGGCGATGCCAGAGGCGGTGCGGCTCTGTCCATCCGGGCAGTGACCGGCAAGCCCATCAAGTTCGCCGGTATGGGCGAAAAGCTGGAGGATATCGAGCCCTTCCATCCCGACCGGATGGCAAGCCGGATCCTGGGTATGGGCGATGTACTGAGCCTCATCGAGAAGGCCGAGAAGGCATTCGATGCCAAGAAGGCTGCCGAGATGGAAGAGCGGCTCAAGTCCAATAAGTTTACGCTCCAGGACTTCTATGACCAGCTGGTGCAGCTGAAGTCCATGGGCTCTATGCAGGATATCCTGGCCCAGATGCCCGGCGGCGCGAGCATGAAGAATGTGAGCGTGGACGAAAAGTCCATGGCCCGTACCGAGGCCATCATCCTGTCTATGACTCCCAAGGAGCGGGAAAATCCTGAGATCATCGCTGCCTCCCGGAAAAAGCGGATCGCTGCCGGTGCTGGCGTGAAGGTGGAGGATGTAAACCGGCTGCTCAAGTCCTTTGAGCAGATGCGCAAGCTCATTAAGCAGTTCTCCGGCCCCGGCGCAGGCAAGAAGATGAAGCGCATGCGGGGTATGGGCGGCTTCGGCGGCTTCCCCGGTTTTTAAGTAAGTTCGTTAAAAGCAAATAGCTTTGCGATATAGATCAAATTTTGTAAATATTTATGGAGGTGAAACTCATGGTTAAGATCAGACTGAGAAGAATGGGTGCAAAGAAGGCTCCTTACTACCGTATTGTTGTTGCTGATTCCCGTTCTCCCCGTGACGGCCGCTGC
>JBGVJN010000094.1:0-10559 GCA_045129455.1 Faecousia sp.
CCAGCATGGAGGGCAGCCCAATGGTACGCATGATGGAGGTGTCTTCGCCCAGAGGATTCTGGATCTTCAGCGTATTGCGCAGGGGAGAGTCAGCGGGAATACGGATCTGATCAAAGATGGTGGGGGAAACGAAGGAATAGGTGATGATCTCACTGTAGCCCAGGCTGCGGCAGAGGGTGCCGGCCTTGCTTTCCATCACCATGGTGGGCGTGTAGCCACCCTGGGTGGAGGTCTTGAAGGAGGTGGTGGGGATCTCGTTGTAACCGTAGGAGCGGCCCACTTCCTCAGCGATATCCGCCATCAGATTCAGGTCGGGGCGGAAAGAGGGGACCTTGATGGTGTCGCCTTCCACATCGATCTCCAGCAGGTTCAGATACTTGACCATATCTTCCTTGGAGATGTTGGTTCCCAGCAGCTTGTTGATCTTCTCCGGCTCCAGGGGCAGCGTCTTAGCCTCGGGTACATAGTTGATGATATCCACGATGCCGTCCATCACATCGCCGGCCTCCAGCAGCTCTACGAGCTCACAGGCACGCTGCACAGCGGGCAGGGTCATCATGGGATCCAAATTCTTCTCAAACTTACCGGAGGACTCAGTACGCATACCCAGCGCCAGTGCGGTCTGGCGGATGGAGGTACCGTTGAAGTTGGCGGACTCGAAGACCACGGTGGTGGTATCGTCCAGGATCTCGGAGTTCTCGCCGCCCATGATACCGGCCAGGCCGATGGGGTTGTTCTCGTCAGCGATGACCAGCATGCCAGGCTGCAGCTGGCGCACATTGCCGTCCAGAGTGGTCAGGGTTTCGCCTTCCGCAGCCTCACGGACAACGATCTTGCCGGAGCCCACATAGCGGTAGTCGAAAGCGTGCATGGGCTGACCGTACTCCAGCATCACATAGTTGGTGATGTCAACAATGTTGTTGATGGGGCGCACACCGTTGGCACGCAGACGATCACGCATCCACTTGGGGGAGGGAGCGATCTTCACATTCTTGACCATACGGGAGGTGTAGCGGTTGCAAAGATGCTCTGCAGGCACTTCCACATCCAGCATATCATACATAGAACCCACATCAGAGCCGTGAACAACAGGCTCGTGGTGCTTCATCTGCAGACCGAAGGCGGCAGCGGATTCCCGGGCCAGACCGATGATGGAGTAGCAGTCGGGACGGTTGTTGGTGATCTCGAATTCCACAACGGTGTCGTCATTGCCGATGACCAGATTGATGTCGTCTCCCACCTTGCAATCCTCGTCGTTGAGGATCCAGATGCCGTCGGCAAAGACGCCGGGCAGGTCGTTCTGGGTCAGACCCAGCTCCTGGAAGGAGCAGAGCATACCGTTGGACTTGACACCACGCAGCTTGCCTTTGGTGATATGCACACCACCTGCCAGCCAGCTGTTGTGCAGGGCGGCAGGGACCAGGTCGCCTTCGTGGACATTCTGAGCGCCGGTGACGATCTGGACGGGCTCTTCCTCGCCCACATCCACCTGACAGACCCACATGTGGTCGGAATTCTCATGACGGACGATGGAGACGACCTTGCCCACCTTAACATTGCGGATCTCGGCGTCCATACGCTCAAAGGTCTCCACCTTCTGGCCGAAGACAGTGAGCTTTTCGGTATATTCCTTATCGGAGTAGGCGGACAGATCCACGAACTCCTCATTGAGCCATTTTCTGTTGAGTTTCATGTGCTCTTCCTCCTTAGAACTGATTCAGGAACCGCATATCGTTATCGAAGATCAGACGCAGGTCGGTGATCTTCAGACGGCCCATGGCGGTACGCTCCAGGCCGATGCCAAAGGCAAAGCCGGAGTACTTTTCGGGGTCGATGCCGCAGTTGCGCAGCACCTCGGGATGCACCATACCGGCGCCCAGCAGCTCGATCCAGCCTTCACCATGGCAGGTGGAGCAGACGGCTCCATCTACTTCGCCGGTGCCGTGGCACTTGTGGCACTGCATATCCATCTCGCAGCTGGGTTCGGTGAAGGGGAAGTGGTGAGGACGGAAACGGACCTGGGCATCGTGGCCGTAGATCCGGTTCATGATGGTGATCAGCGCACCCTTCAGATCGCCCATGGTGATGTTTTCCGCCACCACAAGGCCCTCGATCTGGTGGAACATGGGGGAGTGGGTAGCGTCAGCCTCGTCCTTGCGGAACACACGGCCGGGAGCCAGCATGCACAGAGGAGGCTGGTTGTTCTCCATGAAGCGGATCTGCATGGAGCTGGTCTGGGTACGCAGCAGCACAGAGTCATCATCGTTGAAGTAGAAGGTGTCGCTGCGGTCACGGGAGGGATGGCCTTCCTCGATATTCAGACGGGTGAAGTTGTAGTCAGCCAGCTCTACCTCAGGACCGTCCACGATAGTATAGCCCATGCCTACGAAGATGTCCTTGATCTCCTGCAGCACCATGTTCATGGGATGCTGGTGGCCGATGGTCACGGTGTCACCGGGAATGGTAACATCCAGGCTTTCCGCAGCCAGCTTTGCTTCCAGAGCGGCAGCGCCGATGGCAGCCTTGCACTGCTCCAGCTTGGACTCGATCTCGGCACGGACAGAGTTGGCCATCTGGCCCATCACAGGGCGCTCCTCGGGACTCAGCTTGCCCATCATTTTCAGGACGGCGGTCAGCTCGCCCTTCTTGCCCAGAAACTTTACACGCAGCTCTTCCAGAGCGGCGGGAGTCTGGGCCTGCGCCAGAGCTTCAAGTGCCTGCTGGCGGATGTTTTCCAGTTGTTGTTTCATATTTCTTCCTCCTAACGGATCATTTACAAAAAAATAGACCTTTCATCCCTCACATTCGGGACGAAAGGCACACCTTCCGCGGTACCACCCGCAATTCGCCCAATCGGGCGCACTCATCGGCGCTGACACGCCTTGGATCGTTAACGGAATCATCCGGCGGATCCTACTGGAATTTCAGACCCACAGCTCCCGGGGGAAAGCCCTGCGCATTGCCCTGAGTGGCTTACACCGTCCCACTCTCGCTGAAAAAGGCGGATCATGCGAAAGACGCCCGATCATTGCTTTTCAATAACAATGGAATATTAACATATACGGCATAAAAATGCAAGTATTTATTTCCTTTTTTCTGCCTTGACGGGTACCTTTTCCCTGTGATATGGTAACGGAAGAAAGGATGTGATCCTATGGAGATTTGCACGCTTTCCCATGAAAAGGTACTGTCCTTGCTGCCGGATCGTGCACAGGATTCCCACAAGGGCGATTATGGCCGTATTTTGCTGCTGTGCGGCAGCCGAGGCTACACCGGTGCCGCGGCATTGGCGGCAATGGGCGCGCTGCGCAGCGGTGCCGGTCTGGTGTATTTGGGAGTTCCGGAGAGTATCTACGCCATCGAGGCTATGAAGCTTTTGGAGCCGGTGGTGCTTCCGCTGCCGGAGGAAGACGGCAAGCTTTCTCTGTCTGCGGCTGAGAAGATCCGACAAATGCTGCCCAATATGGATGCGGTCCTCTTTGGCCCGGGCTGCGGTCGATCCAATGGAGGGGAGCAATTGCTGCAGCTGCTCCTTAAGGAGTGCGCTTGTCCTCTGATCCTGGATGCTGACGGCATAAATATGCTCTGCGCGCATATGGATATACTGCGTGGAAGACCTTATCCTACGATCCTTACGCCTCATGCAGGTGAATTTGCCCGGATCTGCGGCCAAATCTCCGGCAACCGGATCGAAGATGCTTCCCGGTTCGCCCGGGAAAACCGATGCGTTTTGCTGCTGAAAGGACACAAGACCGTGATCACCGACGGACAGACGCTGTATGTGAATCCTACGGGAAATCCGGGCATGGCTGTGGGCGGCAGCGGGGATGTGCTGGCCGGCATCATCACTGCACTGGTGGGACAAAAGCTGCAGCCCCTCACAGCTGCAGCCTGCGGTGCATGGCTTCATGGCAAGGCCGGGGATATTTGCGCTGAGCAGATCGGCCAGTACAGTATGCTGCCATCGGATATGTTGGAGGTACTTCCACGACTTATGAAATAAGGCGGGAAGAGGATGAAAAAGATCCTGATCACGGTGCTGGTGCTTTTGACCTTTACCGGTTGTGCGTCTCAAAATGCGATGATGGACAGGGCTATGGCCTTTCGCCAGCGACTATTGAAGGCCTCCGGCTGCAGCTTCGATGTGGAACTGACGGCGGACTATGGGGATAAGCTCTATACCTTTGCCCTTTCCTGCGAAGCGGATGCGGATGGTACGGTCAGCTTTACCGTCACCGCGCCCCAGGCCATTGCCGGGATCACCGGTCAGATCTCCGCTGCCGGCGGCAAGCTGACCTTCGACGGCCAGGCGCTGGCATTTGAGCTTCTGGCCCAGGGGCAGCTTTCTCCGGTCAGCGCTCCGTGGATCTTGCTGAAAACTCTGCGCAGCGGCTATCTTACCTCCTGTGGCCAGGATGGGGAATATCTGCGACTGACCATTGATGACAGCTATGCGGAGGATGCGCTGCATCTGGATATCTGGCTGGGTGCCGGAGATATCCCCGTGCGGGGAGAAGTGCTGTGGCAGGGGAGAAGGATCCTGTCGATGGATGTCAAAAATTTTCAGATCCGATAACATTTCCTCGTATTTGCTCATAGGATATTTCGCAGGCACTACCGTATAATTTCCGATGCTGCGTGGGAGAATAACTTCGGTCGCGTTACATAGGGAAGCATCCGGTAGCGTGGCGAAGAATTCTTCGGAGTGTGAGCAAATGGAAGAACAGGTCAAGCGGGGAGACATTTTTTATGCGGATCTGTCACCTGTGGTAGGCAGTGAGCAGGGTGGTACACGCCCGGTGCTGATCGTACAGAATGACACCGGCAACCGGCATTCTCCCACGGTCATCGCCGCGGCGATCACAAGTCAGACAGGAAAAGCACGGCTTCCCACCCATATCAATATCGCGGGCGGCAGCGTAGGCTTGAGCAAGGACTCCGTGATCTTGCTGGAGCAGGTGCGCACCATTGACAAGCGCCGGCTTCGTGAGCATATGGGAAGGTTGGATGATGAACATATGCTTATGGTCAATGAGGCTATTGCCATCAGCTTTGGGCTGAATCAACCCAATATCTAAGCATAAAACCCCCTTTGCCGCATAGGTTGCAGCGAAGGGGGCTTGCTTTATGGAAGGGAAATATCCAATACTGCTTGGTCAAGAGACGGTCGGAGAGGCTGATGTCACAAAGGAGGGGCTATACTATCGGTTTGACTGCCGGTGCAGTTTCACCGGGGAGAGTATGTTTCGCCTCCATGCCGTCTGTGATGGAAAGGAAGCTATGCTGGGCCTGCCGGTGCCGGAGGGAGAAGGCTTTGTCCTTCGCACGAAGGTACCTGCCAAACGCCTTGGGCAGGGGAATCTGAGCGTCCGTGCTGTGGGAAAGCACCGACTGGAGGAGGGGAGATTCATCCCACTTTCTCCCCAGGAGCCGTTTGCCTATATAGCACAGCTGAAAAACGCCTATCTTGCCAAAAAGGAAGGGATCACCGGTGTCCAGCTGAAAAAATAGGGGACGGCATTGCCGTCCCCTCGTGTTTTACAGGATATAATTGGTGTCGTTGCCCAGGATCTTAAAGCTGCCTTCTCTTAAGAGTTTTGCCAGCTCCATGGAATCTTTGGGCAGATAGTCCGCGTCAATGCCACCCATGCCAATATCTTCGGGGTCATGGCAATCCGTGCCGCCTGTCATGAGCAGACCGTAGCGTCGGGCAAAATCGATGGACAGGTCATTGCGGTTGGGATGACAATCGTGGCGGTTGACGGCCTCAACACCATCAATCAAATGAGGTGCGACAGGCACACAGTGCTTGCGGAAGGGGTGGGCCTGAAGCAGCAGAGCGCCGTCAGCCCGGGCCAGGTCAGAGAACTTGGCGATACCCATAGCGCAGACGGACTTGGCATCTGCCAGCAGCTCCGGGCTGAAGCCGAAGAGCAGGTAATCGTTGTCGTTCTCGAAGAACTGGATCTCTGCGCCGTAGTAGACCATGATGCCTTCCCGGTCACCGATGGCTTTCACCTGGCGATAGCCTTCCAGGAAGGCGTCCAGCTTACTGCCGGGTGTGTCCAGATCGATGCCCGCATAGCGGAATGCGGCGGTCTTATAGTGGTCAGTGACAGTGATGGCAGCGTAGCCTGCTGCCTTATAGCCCAGCACCAGCTCCTCCGGAGTAAGGCGTCCGCAAGGGCTGATCACAGGTGTATGAAGATGTGTTTCGATTTTGTACATGATCTGCGCCTCCTAAATTTAGCTCTTTACCCCAGTTTATCACAGAAGCAGCCGGTTCGAAATTACAATTTCTTTTGCTATATTTCAATATATGAGGTAAAAATGGTAAATTTTGCTTGATATATGATAAATATATAGTATAATGATATATAAGATTAAGGAAATTTGTGAGAGGTGAGCGGTATGCCTGCACAACATAACCTCATGCGAAGCACAAACACAATGTCCATATTAAATCACATACGCGTTCATGGCGGTTCTACCCGTCGTGAGATCCAATTAGCTACCGGTTTGAGCTGGGCGGCGGTCTCAACGATCGCAGCTGACCTGCTGGCCCAGGAGATCCTTGTGGAGAAGGCTACGGAAGAACGGGTTTCCGGCAGAAATCCCAACCTGTTGGATTTTAACCCCCGCAGGAACTTGAGTGTTGGCGCTGAGATCAACATGGAAGGACTTACTGTGGTACTTCTGGATCTGCACAGCAAGGTGATCTATGAGCAGGAAGAGCTTCTGGAGAAGCCTGAGCGCAATGCTGTATTGAATCAGCTGACCCGTATGATCGAGGAAGTTCTGCGCATCAACCGGTTGGAGCGCAGCCAGCTGCTGGGAATTGGCATTTCCGTACAGGGCTCTGTAGACAAAGAGGGAGCGATCAGCGTCTACAACCATTACATCCGTGACTGGCGGGACGTTCCTATGAAGGCGCTGTTTGAGGAATATTTCGGCATCCCTGTGTGTGTAATGCATGACCCTGTGTGTATCGCTCTCGCGGAGCAGTGGCAGCACAAATTCCTGGAGCAGGAAGACTTTGTTCTGATCCGTCTGGCTTACGGTATTGGTATGAGCTATATGTATAAGGGCAGACCCCTTAACGGACATGAAGGTAGCGCCGGTGAGTTCGGCCATATGGTGGTCAACTGTAACGGTGAGGGCTGCTCCTGCGGCAATGATGGCTGCCTCGAGGCGTACTGCTCTATCCGTGGTATTGCCCGCCGGATCTACGAGGCTACGGTGTCTGCGCCTGAGCGCGCGGATAAGCCGTTTGTGGACGATGATATCCTGTTTCTGAAGGAATTGCTGGTCAATGCCGCCCAGATGGCCAACAGTGGCAATCTTGTGATGCGCAAGATCTTTGACGATGCCGGAAAATACCTGGGCATTGGCATTGCCAATGTGATCAATCTGCTCAATCCCAAGTATGTGGTGCTGACCGGCGGCGTGCTGGATGCGTCCGATCTTCTGGTGGAGCAGGCGATGGCTCACGCCCGAAAGAATGCATGGCATATTTCCACCTTTGAGTTGATCATTTCCCGGGAAAGCCGGCTGCGTGCTTCCATGGGAGCTGCGCTGAAGTACATTAATGATGCCTTCGATAATGTGGAGTCCTGCCTGCTTCGTAAGTGATCTGTAAAATAGTATGAAAGTGACCTGTCTGAACAGATGGGTCACTTTTTTGCGTAATGATAATCTATATTTTAGGATCCGCGAGACTCGTTTGCATTTTGCTTCGCAAAATCAAAGTTCGCCTCCGTCAAGCCGTCGGCGGCAACAGTCTACCGGACTGTTGCATCTGATGGTTCGAGTCCCGCCTGGAATGAAAATAAGCCAGCGCCCGGTGGAGCACTGGCTTATTTTGGCACCCCCCCGGCGAGACTCGTTTGCATTTTGCTTCGCAAAATCAAAGTTCGCCTCCGTCAAGCCGTCGGCGGCAACAGTCCACTGGACTGTTGCATTTAATGGTTCGAGTCCGCCTGGAATGAAAATAAGCCAGCGCCCGGTGGGGCACTGGCTTATTTTGGCACCCCCGGCGAGACTCGAACTCACTACCTTACGCTTAGGAGGCGTACGCTCTATCCAGGTGAGCTACGGGGGCATATTTGCTTCTAGATAACGGACATTTACCGAAGGCCGCTTCGCGGAAACGCTCAGCAGATGCCTAAGAGCCTCGCTTTGCTCGGTTGGCATCTGCACGCCGCCTGCGGGCGGTGTATCCAGGTGAGCTACGGGGGCGTGGGGCTCGTCCATTGTAACGGAAATTTTTCAGACTGTCAACACATACGAAGTAATATTTTGATACCCTTGTCATATCCTGCTAATATACTGTTTGCCCGGAATGAGGTGATCCTATGTGTGAGAAGAACGAAGAGTACGAAGATTTGGATGATATGATCTTTGCGGATGAAGAAAGCCATCCAAGTGAAAGATAGAGCAATATTCCTTGTTTTTGAAGAATTCCTCTTTACATGGCGCAGGAAATCGGCTATAATATATGCCGAAATGAAACTATAGAGGAAACGAGAGGTCAGATCCGTGAATATTGAATTTGACAGCTATAAGCAGAAACTGAATGATATTAAGCCTGCTCTTGACGCACTTGCGGATTCTTTGAATCTGGCAGGTCTGCGCAATGAGCTGGAGCGTTTGCATGCCATGCAGGAGGCTCCCGGCTTCTGGGACGATCCTGAAAAGAGTCAGAAGATCGTTGTAAAGATCAAGCACTCTGAGAATAAGATCGAGCGCTATGAAGCCATGCAGTCTTCCTGGGAAGACCTTCTGACCATCTGCGAGATGGCCGAGGAAGAGGATGATGATTCCATGCTTCCTGAATTGAAGGAAGGCTTCCAGAAGCTGGCTGAGGAGATGGAGACTTGCCGTCTTGAGACCCTGCTCACCGGAAAATTCGATAAAAATAATGCCATGATGAGCTTCCAGTCCGGCGCAGGCGGCACTGAGGCACAGGACTGGTGCCAGATGCTTTACCGTATGTATACCCGCTGGGCTGAGCGCCACGGCTTTACCTACAAGATCATGGACTACCAGGAGGGCGATGAGGCAGGCCTCAAGTCCGCTTCTATCATGATCGAGGGTGTCAATGCCTACGGCTTTTTGAAGGGTGAGAGCGGCGTCCACCGTCTGGTGCGCGTGTCTCCCTTTGATGCCAATGCCCGTCGTCAGACCTCCTTCTCCGCCATCGAAGTGATCCCCGAAATCGAGGACGACTCCGAGGACTTTGAGATCCGGCCTGAAGATTATGAGATGCAGGTGTTCCGTTCCTCCGGCGCCGGCGGCCAGCACATCAACAAGACCTCTTCCGCCGTCCGTCTGATCCACAAGGCTACGGGCATCGTGGTGTCCTGCCAGACGGAGCGCAGCCAGTTCCAGAACAAAGAGACCTGTCTGCGTATGCTGCGCAGCAAGCTGGTGGAGATCCGTGAGCGTGAGCATCTTGCCACCATCGCCGACATCAAGGGCGTGCAGCAAAAGATCGAGTGGGGCAGCCAGATCCGCAACTATGTCTTTATGCCCTATACTCTGGTCAAGGATACCCGCACCGGCTGCGAGACCTCCAATGTCAACGGCGTTATGGACGGCGCTCTGGATCCGTTCATCGAGTCCTACCTCAATTGCCTGGCATCCGGCAACTGGGTGACAAAATAATTAATAAAAGAATAAAAAAATACCGATTAGGGCTTGAAATTTCCGCAGGCCTGTGTTATAATCACCGAGATTGTGAAACAAACCCGTGGAGGGAGGTTAATTCTAATGGATGTTGTTAAGATTATTTTGACCGTTCTGGAGGTTTTCGCCAGCGTTGCTATGATCGCTGTGGTCCTGTTCCAGTCCGGTAAGGAAGCTGGTCTGTCTGCTGCCATCGCCGGCAACAGCGACTCCTATCTGAACAAGAGCAAGTTTGGCAACCTGGATAAGACCCTGGCATCCGCTACCAAGTGGATCGCTCTGGTTTGGGTTCTGCTGACTCTGTCCCTCAGCTTCTTCCCCGCTTGATAAAATGAGTAACCACAGGGCTTGCCCTGTGGTTATTTTTTTGTTAGACTTTTTCCCAAAACCGTGCTACCATATAAAAAACTCTGTAAAGGAGAATCCCTATGGATACGATCAAGCTTGCGGGCCTGGAGCCTGCGTCTGTATTTGGCTATTTTGAGCAGCTGTGTGCCATTCCTCATGGCTCCGGCAACACCAAGATGATCAGTGATTATCTGGTGAACTTCGCGAAGGAACACGGCATTCGCTATATCCAGGACGAGCTGAACAATGTGCTTCTGTTTGCTGACGGTACCTGCGGCTATGAAGACCATGCGCCTGTGATCCTTCAGGGCCACATGGACATGGTTTGCGAGAAGGATGCGGATTGTCCTATCGACATGGAGCGGGAAGGCCTGGATATCACCCACGACGGTGAGTATATCTTTGCCAACGGCACCACCCTTGGCGGTGATGACGGCGTTGCTGTCGCCTTTGCTCTTGCGCTGCTGACGGATCCCACCATTGCGCATCCACCCATTGAGGTGATCATCACTGTGGACGAAGAG
>JBGVJN010000095.1:0-31908 GCA_045129455.1 Faecousia sp.
GTAAACAAACTTACAAAAAGGTAAACAACACTATAAAACTTTACAACACAATGATACCACAAAATCCGCATAAAATCAATACTTTTTAGAGATAATAAAACGATATTAAACAGGTGCGTTTTAATTCGGGTCCAAGAGGCCTCGGGTTCGAATCCCGACACTCCGACCAAATAAGAAAGTCCACCCACAGGGTGGGCTTTCTTATTTGGATGGGTTAAGGGATTCGAAAGGCCGTTAAGAAAACATGCCGGTGGCATGTTTTTAGGCCGTGGGAGAATCCTTTGGTTTCTGGACGCACCCCTTGTGGGTGTGGACAGAAATCAAATTTGTCAGATCTTTGAAACCCTATAATTACACTCCGACCAAAAAGAAGAGGGCTGCAAAGCAGCCCTCTTCTTTTTGGTCGGAGTGTCGGGATTCGAAAGGACGGCACCAGTGCGCACACTGGTGTAAAAAAGTGTCCGGTGGACACTTTTTTAGTCCGTGGGAGAATCCATTACTCCATAGACGCACCCCTTGCGGGTGTGGATATGGAGTAATCTGGTACGACTACCGAAACCCTATAACTACACTCCGACCAAAATTGTGGCAGGATTCGACAGGTCGTTAAAATAACAGTCCGGTGGACACTTTTTTAGGCCGTAGGAGAATCCCTTGATTGATAGACGCATCCAGCATGGATGTGGATAGCAATCAAGTTTGTGCGAGTTTTGAAATCCTATAATTACACCCCGCCGCATCAGCTCTTTCCCCTTTTTACGCTCCCGGCCAAAATGCCGTATTTACAAAATCCCATTCCTGTGGTATAAAGAACAGAGTGGTTTTGATCCTAACTACTTAATGTAAGGAGATAATTTATGGAAAAGATTAGAATTCAAGACGATCTGTATACCTTCGTCAACCAGGCGAAGCTGGATGAGCTGGTGATCCCCGATGATATGCCTGTTGCCGGTGGTTTTGCTGCCCTCAGCACCGATGTGGAGAAGCTCATGATCGGTGAGTTTAACGACATGTGTAAGTCCAAGACTTATCCCAATGAGCATCTGGAGAGAGCCTGCACCCTGTTTGAGCTTGCCAAGGATGTGAAGCGGAAGAAAAAGCACGGCGTAAAGCCCGCGCTGAAGCACCTGGCTATCCTTAAGAAGCTGGGCACCATGCGCAGCTTTAACCTCCATGCCAAGGAGCTGACCCTCAAGGATATCGCCATGCCCCTGAACATCATGGTCGAGCCCAACATGAAGGACACCACCCATCACTGTGTGATGATCCAGGGCGCAAGCGTGATCCTGCCCGATGTATCCTACTACAAGAACGAGCAGCAGAGAGATCAGCTGCTGGGTCTGTGGAGCAGCTTCGCCAAGCAGGTACTGGCCGTTGCAGGCCACACCGAGGAGCAGATCGCTGCGCTGCTGCAGGACACTCTGACCTTCGACGCGCTGGTGGCTAAGTATGCCAAGAGCCAGGAAGAGTGGTCTGAGTATGTCAAGATGTACAACCCCATGAAGACCGGCAGAGTGGCCGGCATGGTCAAGCCTCTGAATCTGAAGAAGCTGCTGGCGGATCTGTTCGGCTTCGTACCCGAGGAGATCATCGTAACCGAGCCCCGTTACTTCAAGAATTTCAAGGAGATCTTCAACCAGGATACCTTTGAAGCCTACAAGAGCTGGGCTTATGTGACTACCCTCATGGGCAGCTGCGGCCTGCTGAGCGAGGAGCTTCGTGATCTGGGCGGCGGCTTCCGAAGAGCCCTCTCCGGCATCGCCGCCAGTTCTTCCGCCGAGAAGTTTGCCTACCAGCTGGCCTCCTCCATGTACAGCGAGCCTGTTGGCCTGTACTACGGCGAAAAGTACTTCGGCGAGGAAGCAAAGAAGGACATCACTGAGATCGTTCAGCAGATCGTTGCCACCTATCAGAAGCGCATCGCCACCAACGATATCCTGGAGCAGGCCACCAAGGAAAAGGCCATCTTGAAGCTTTCCAAGATGGGTCTGAAGCTGGCTTATCCCGACCGCGTGGAGGAGATCTACAGCAAGCTGGTATTCGACAAGAGCAAGTCTCTGTTTGACATCGTCACCTCCCTGAGAAAGATCCGCATGGAGGAAAACATCGCAAAGCTGGGTAAGGAAGTGGACCGCACCCATTGGGCAATGCCCGGACATATGGTCAACGCCTGCTACGATCCCTTCGTCAATGACATCACCTTCCCCGCTGCCATTCTGCAGCCTCCTTTCTACTCCATCCAGCAGACCAGAAGCGAGAACCTGGGCGGCATCGGTGCCGTCATCGGCCACGAGATCTCCCATGCTTTCGACTCCAACGGCGCCAAGTGCGACGAGCTGGGCAATCTGAACAACTGGTGGACCAAGGCTGACGAGCGGAAGTTCAACAAGAAGGTCAATGCGATGATCAAGCAGTTCGACGGCATCCAGCTGCCCTGGGGCACTGTCAACGGCAAGTTCACCGTCAGTGAGAACATCGCTGACAACGGCGGTATGGCTGTCACTCTGGACATCATGTCCAATTCCGAGAATGTTTCCTTCGAGGAGTACTTCTCCAACTGGGCACGGGTTTGGTGCCAGAAGGCAAAGCCCGAATACCAGGCTCTGCTGCTGCAGGTGGATGTCCACGGTCCTTGCTACCTGCGTGCCAATATGCCTCCCAGAAACTTCCCCGAATGGTACACCACCTTCCAGGTGAAGAAGTCCGACGGCATGTACCTGGCTCCCTCCAAGAGAGTCGTTATCTGGTAATTGATCCAGTCGCACCGAAGGGTGCCGCGAAGGCGGCACCCTTTTTTATGTCCGTTTCCCTTGAAATATCGGCGCAAAAAGGTATATAATAAGCAAAAAACTCAGGGAGGAACTGCCATGCAGACACGAAGAAGCCGGATGCAGGCGCTATTGGGGACGACCGTCCATGTGGTAATCGACAGGCCCATAGGCTATCTTCACGGGGATATCCTCTATCCCGTCAATTACGGCTATATCCCCGGTATGGAAGGCGGCGACGGAGAGGAGCAGGACGCCTACATTCTGGGCATCGACACCCCGCTTACAGAATTTGACGGTATGGTGATCGGTGTCGCTATGCGTAAGAATGATTGCGAGGACAAGCTGGTGGTAGCCCCGAAGGGCATGGAGCTTCACCAGGGGCAGATCGCGGAAGCCGTCCGTTTCCAGGAGCAGTATTTCGACACCTACATTATCCCTCTTTTTCATAAGTCCTGTGGGATCCTTCCCTACCGCATTCATCAGGGTCAACGGGAATATCTGATCGTCTTTGAGGAATTTTCCCAATGCTGGAGCCTTCCCAAGGGGCACATGGAAGCCGGTGAGACAGAGGTGCAAGCGGCGCTGCGGGAGCTTTATGAAGAGACCGGGCTGACAGGACAGCCGGATGTGACAAAACGGGCCGTTTTGGAATATCCCCTGCGCCCCATCGGCCGCAAGCAGGTGATCCTCTTCCCCGCCCTGGTCACAGGCACACCCAAGGTGCGCCCCGGGGAGATCCAAAATTACCGTTGGATCCGCGCAGAACAATTCGGCGATTACCTTTTCCCGGACACTGCTGCCATCTGCAAAACACTGATGTAGAAAAACTCCCCACCGGGATCCCGGTGGGGAGCGCTCGTTATAAGTTGGTCAAATGCGTATTCAGGTATTGCAGCACCCGCTTTTTATCCGCCGACCACATGGGCGCGATCAGATCTTTCTTCGCCCCATCGCCTGTGATCCTGTGGACAACGGTGCTTTCCGGCAAGACCGCCAGACACGCATCCAGGATCCGGGCATACTCCTCCAACTCCAGGCAGCGGAATTTGCCTTCCAGATAGTCCCTGGCAAGATCCGTTCCCTTCAGCACATGCAGCAAATGGAATTTGACTCCGTCCGTACCGGCTGCCACCGCCGCCTGGGCGGTGCGCACCATCATTTCCTCCGTTTCTCCCGGCAGGCCCAGGATGATATGGGTCACAACTTCGATCCCGGCAGCCTTCAGCCGCTTCACCGCATCGAAATAGACGCTGTTGTCATATCCACGACGGATATATCGGATACTTTCCTCATGCACCGTCTGCAACCCCAGCTCCACCGTGACAGGCTTGACGGCATTGATCTTCTTTAGCAGCTGCACTACAGGCTCACCCAGACAATCCGGCCGGGTGCCGATGGCAAGGCCTACGATATCCTCATCCTCGATGGCTTCCCGGTAGCACTTTTCCAGGTATTCCGGCTGTCCGTAGGTATTGGTGAAGGATTGAAAATAGGCAATGAATTTCTCACCGCCCTTGAAGGCGACCTTTTCCCTGGCGGCTGCCAGCTGCTGACGGATGCTGCCGCCTTTGCCGGTAAACGCGCTGCCGCCGTCAGCACCGCAGAAGATGCACCCGCCGGCGCCCAGCGTACCGTCCCGGTTTGGGCAGGTAAAGCCCGCATCGATCCCCAGCTTATAGACCTTGCAGCCATAGGTGCGGCGATAATAGTCTGTCAGACGAATGGGCATAGCATCTCCTCCGTTTCTTTTTTTGCAATTATAGCACATGCGGCACCGGGCCGCAAGCATTGGCATTCCCATGACAAGAAGACAGTTGCAATCTTTCCGTTTCTGGGGTAAAATAGATACGGAAGGAGTGATCATATGGCCGAAATCTCCCAAGAGCGGGCATTCCAGGAATACATCTCCCAGCGCAAGTGGAACACCCCCGCCAAGACGGAGCGGATCCGCTATCTGCACCGCATCGCCCAAAACAGCAAGCGTGACCGGGATATCTCCGGCAAGATCGGCGGCATGCTGATCTATAACCAGATCATTGAGCAGTTCCTTTCCGCCATCATCGAGATGAGTATCTACTATGTGAAGGCGGAGATCTGGCCTGTGACCGTCAGCTTCGATGTGGAGCTGGACAAGGCCACCTTCGGCAAGCTCATCGAGTATTTCCGCCAGTTTGCCACCATCGAGGAAAACCGGGAGCAGATCCTGTCGTATCTAAAAAAGTACAATACCAAGCGCAATCAGGTAGTCCACGATCTTTTTGACATCCAGGATCTTCAGAAGCTGGCCCGGGAGCTGGATGAATACGCCCAACTGGCCGATGAGATCATTGAGCTGCTCCACAGCTACAGCCGGCAGGTATGTGAAAATTTCGCCAGACTGGATGAGAAAACGGATCTTTGCAGTTGTATGCAAGGCTGATCCCACATAAAAAGCAAGCAGCCGGGAAATCCCGGCTGCTTCTGTTATTTTCACTTCCGCAGGCTCAATTCTTCTATAGCACGGTATACCTTCTGCGACCATTGCCAGATATCTTCCCCCGCATGGGCGATGCGGATCACACGCTGCCGCAGCCGCGGTGGGATGTGACTTTTCAAGGTCGGCATCAGCGATTCCGGGATCACCACTGCGTATAGCCAATCATCCAGGGCGATCTCATCTTTGATCTTCATGGGCAGCACCCCGTCGAACACCCTTCCCGGATGGGTCGCCAGAACATCATAACAGAAGTAGAACCGGACGCCGGGGGTAAAATCCACGCTCAGGTCCGCTTCATTGGGGAATCTTTTCAGCTTCCGTTCCATGACCAGCCGGTCACCTGCCTGACAGTTGCCCCAGGAGAGCATTACATAGTCAAAATAGTCTTCAGGATCCCCTGCCGCATTGCGTGCTTCCTTCATCAGCTCTCGCGCCGGCATAGCCCTTGCCTTGACCGCGGAAAGAAGCTTGCCGCATTGGAAAATCTTTGCCGCGTTTTCTGCCGATGTGGTGTGGCAAACAAACTCTGTCACACAGCCCCTGTGGAGGCACGCGGTACATTCGGTGAGCAGCTTGGGTCTGGGTGCATCCAGATACTGCCGTGGTGCGTTTTGCGCCCGGGCGATGGCTTCCAGCACATCCGACTCGTCGCACTCGATCTCACAATCCCGTCCCTGGGCGCGTTCGTATTCCATAAACTCCAGAATCGTCCGGAGCTCCCAGGGTGTAATGTTGGGATAGGAAGACAGATTTTTGTACAGGACCCCATCCCAAACCTGTGTAAACTCGTGTTTTCCGATACTGATCTTCATAAAGTCATCCCCTTTCTTTGGCAAATTCAGCTTCTATTCGCATCTAAAGACCCCGGCTTGACACGCAAGCCGGGGTAATGCTTTATTACTGCCGGGGCGCAGGCAGCAGTTTTGCCTTCAGATCGTTTTCCATCTTCAGCATCTCTGCTTCTGCCGCCAGACGCTTTGCCCGACCCTCTTGCTGGATCTTCATCACATCGTCAAAGGTCTGGATCAGCTCTGCGTTGGTCTTCTTGAGGGTCTCGATATCCACGATGCCGCGCTCAGCTTCCTTCGCGGTCTCCACAGAGGCCATATGCAGCTTCTGGGCATTCTGGGTCAGCAGCGTATTGGTAATATCGGCCACCTGACGCTGTGCCTGTGCCGCCTCAGCGGAATGGGCGATACCCAGCGCAAGAACCATCTGGTTCTTCCACAGAGGGATGGTATTGAGCAGCGTGGTCTGGATCTTTTCCACCATCACCTGGTCGTTGTGCTGGATCATGCGGATCTGGGGTGCCGTCTGGATAGAAATGGCTCGGGTCAGCTCCAGATCATGGATCTTCTTCTCAAACCGCTCGCACTTATCGGAAAGATCGCGGGCAGCCTGTGCATCCTCAGCAAAGCCGGTGCGCTGTGCGGTCTCCTCCAGCTCCTTGAGCTTGCCTTCCCGGACCTCCTGGAGTTTTTTCTTACCTGCCAGGATGTACATGGTCAGTTCCTTGAAGTACAGCAGATTCTGCTCGTACATTTTATCCAGCATCGCGGAGTCCTTCAGCAGGCGGACCTGATGCTGCTGCAGTCCGTCGCAGATCTTCTCCACATTGGCTTCGGCCTTGGCGTAGCGGTTTTTCAGCGTATCCAGCTTCGCGGCCTGCTTGCGCAGGAAGCCAAAGAAGCCTCTGCTCTCACTGGCATCAAAATTCTGCAGCTCCGTGACTGCCTCTGCCAGCAGATCACCTACCTCACCCAGATCCTGGGTGCGCACATTTTCCAGAGCGGCATCGGAGAAGGTCGCCATTTTCTTCTGGGTACTCACACCGTACTGCATGATCTGGTTGGTGTTTTCCACATCGATCTTGGCTGCGAAATCATCCACCATCTTCTGCTCTTCCGCAGTCAGAACAGGCTCAGCGGCTTTTCCTTCCTGCAGCGCAGTATCTCCCTTGGCGGCAGGTTCCGGTGCCGCAATCTCCTCGGGCTCCAAAGTCAGCGTGGGAGCAGCCGGGGTCTTTGTGTCCAAATTCTCAAAATCCATGGTCATATTCAGTCTCCTTTATCCGTTTCGGTTGATGGTCTTAGTCTTTGGTAAGGTCAAAGCCGTCCTCTGTCAAGCCCTCCTGGGCCAGCAGGGTATTCAGAACAGAAATATCGCTGGACACATCCAGCGCGGTATTCTCAAAGACGGAATCCAGCAGCTTTTCAAAGGCCAGATTCAGCGTATCCAGGGTATCTTCGATCTCCTTTTTGGATGCAAGGATCGTCTCGCCCTGCACGGGCTGGCGGTCCATCTCCGCATAGGCGCTCAGCAGCTTTACCGTCATGGGAAGGTAATACTCCATCAGCTTCTTAAGATCCGGAATGACTTCCGGGTGCGCCTGCGCGTGAGTGAAGATGGTCAGCACCACATGTTCCATCCGGTCGATCTTATTGGAGATCTCCTCACCGGGGATCTCGTCATTGCACTTGCGGATCTGCCGGACAAAGCTGTTGCCGCGATCCACGACCTCCTTCACTCGGGGATCCAGCGCCTTCTGTACTGTGGTGGATGTCCGGGCCGCCACTGCCGCCTTCTGCTGCGCAGCGCAGCTTTCATAGTAGCGGTAGGTCTCATGGCTCGTGATCAGGCTGGTGTGGTCCGAATCCAGATGACCCTCCTTGAAATAGCCTTGGCGGATCATATCCTGCACATCCTTGCGCACGAAGCTCTCACTTTTTCCGGTATCCCGGGCCAGCTTTGCGAAGGTGCAATGGGTATTATAGCCCAAGATCCGCTTATAGTGCTTGAATCTTTCCAGCGTTTGAAGCAGCTTGACACAGCCGAGCATCAGCAGTGCGCCGATCGCCACCACGACCAGGCAGAATACCAGCGCCGAATAATCGGACGAGGTGGGATTTTCGGTCATTGTAAAACCCAGGATCGCCGTTGCGCCAAAGAGGATCACATTTCCCGCAATCACAAGCCCCAGAATGCCAAGAGCGCTCTTTCCCGTGGTAGGAGCATACAGCCGGTCTACAGAACCTGTGATCATATGATTGGGGTTCTGATTCACTACCTTCGGTTTGGCAGTCTGCTGACTTACGATGCGCACCTTGTGTTCAACCGCCTGTGTTACCTTTTGATTTAGTTTTTGAAAATCCTGGGATCGGATCGCCTGGTCTACCGCTTGGCCTATGCGCATCCCAAGCTCGTCCAGATCCAGTTCAAACTCTGCCATCACATCATCTCCGCGTTGCATTTTAATTGATTATATCGTTACTACGGAGAAAAAGCAAGGTATTTCCCCAGAAAAATCACAGTACCGTGTCCTACGGATCCAAAACAGCCGCCAGGACCTGTCTCCCCGCTTCCGCGCCTACGCTGACCTCCCGATAGAGGCTTTCGTAATAGGCGATGGCGGCGCTTTGGCGCTGCCGGGCCAGGCAGGCGCCTTCCTCGGTGAAGAATCTGTCGTAGAGCTTCTCCAGCTTGAATTTATACTCCCGGAAGAAGGAGGGTTGGGTATCCTCCGTGCCGTCGGAGATGCTTCCATCGGGCAGCACCCGGTAAAGCGGCTCCGCCATATCCCCCTTATACATCAGCGTCCGGGCGATGCCGATGGCACCGGTCACATCCAGCTTGTCCGCATCGAACAGGATCTTCGCCTCCAGAGATTCCGGGGGCATGCTTTTGCGGAATCTGTGGGTCAAAATGCAGCTGCGCACCCGGGAGGCAAACTCCTGGGAATAGCCCTTTTCCATCAGGAAGCGGTACGCCTTTTCGCTGCCCACCACGGCATGGCATACCGTGGGGTCGGCAAACTGCTCCCGTCTGCCGATATCATGCAGAAGGCAGGCGGCGATCAGCACATCCATATCTGCCTGGGGATAGCTCCGGGCGATCACAAGGGCGTTATTCAGCACCCGGTAGATATGCTGCGCGTCATGGGCGCTGTCATCCATGCAGCTGAGCATATATTCTTCGATCTTTGCATACTCGTGTCTGTTCATAAAACTCCTCTTTTCACCGCTGCTGATACCAGGTAGGTATCGCCGTGCGCATATTGTCGTACCACTGCAGTATCTGTGCCGCCTGCGCACGCATCACCTGCACCTCGTCGCCGCCGTAGTCCAGCGCCCAGGGCAACGATCCCAGAGTATTGGAGCAGATATAAAGCGCCAGCAGATGCCAGAATTCCATTGGAACATCCCCGTCAAAATACCCTTCCACCATACCGCTGGCAAAGGCAGGTGCCGCCTGGGCGCACCATACGATCCGGTTGAATTCCTCCCAGGGATCCCCATGATCGTGCTTTTCAAAGTCGATCACTGTCAGCACGCCGGCATCATCGATCATCATATTGCCGATATGATAGTCACCGTGATGAACTGTCTGTGGCCTGCCCTTGAGAAGGTGGCGGTTTTCTCCGATGCAGCGTAGGAATGCCTCGCCGCCTTCATATTTCAACGGGCAGGCATCATACATGGCGAGCTTTCTGTCGATTTTGGCATTAAAGCGGCCTTCCCAATCCGGTGCGTCCTCCGGTGCGGGAAGAGTGTGGATCTTAGCAAGGATCCGGCCCGCGTCCAGACCGTAGCGGTACTGTCGCGCCCCGTCCATAGCCATGATCGCTTCTTCCGCATCACAGCCCTCGATCCAGCTCTGGATGGAATACGCTCCATCCTCACAGGTGCCGAATTCCACAGACCGGCTCATGGGGATCTCCAGAGCAGCGCAGCGGCGCATGATCTCATGCTCCTTTTCCTTCCGCTCCAGGCGGTTTAAGGGTGCGACACGCAGTAAATACCTGCTGCCATCAGCGGTGGTGATGCAGTATTTCCTGTCCACAGACCAGCCCTTATGGATAGGGGTTTTGGAAATGATGCTTTCGTATATGCGGTTCATATGCCATCCTCCAAAAAACAAAAAACGCGCAGGCAAACGCCTGCGCCGGGGAACTTTATCACGCCTGCTCAGCGTGTATTCGCTCCGGGAGCAACACCTCTGCCATGAACCAAAGAAACCAAACCGTTCATATTCTGCATAATGTTCACTCCTTTCCCGAAAATCTGTTTTTTCTATCATAACACCGGCAGAATTGTTTGTCAAATCCTTTTGCGCCTGGGGCTTCCAGTATTTACAGCTTGGTAAAAGATTACAAAGCGGTTACAATTACCCTGTCCTCGCGAGACAATTCTACACAGGAGGTTCGCAAAATGTTTATCTTCAATTGCAACTCTGACTGTAATTTTGATTGCAGCTCTTTCTGGCAGCTTCTGTGCCAGCTTTGCGGTTTCGGCTGCTAAACAGCCGTGGCCGGCGGTCCCGCTTCGGTGGGACCGCCGAATTTTTATTTCAGGAGGTTACAGCGATATGAAAAAGCTGTTTACTTTGGCACTGAGTGCCGCAATGTTCATCACCACATTATCAGTAGGCGCTTCTGCCGCCACCGCCACCCATACCGTCGTCCCCGGCGACAGCCTGTGGAAGATCGCCAACCGCTACCAGGTAGGCTTGCAGGAGATCAAGGATGCCAACCCCCAGATCCAAAACTACGATCTGATCTATCCCGGTGACTGGATCTACATCCCCACCACCGACACCGGTGTGACAGATTTCGAGCAGGAGGTGATCCGGCTGGTCAATGAGATCCGAGCGAAAAATGGACTGAAGCCCCTTGCCCACGATTGGCAGCTGAGCCGAGTGGCTCGGATCAAGTCCCAGGACATGAAGGACAACCGCTACTTTGCCCACAACAGCCCCGTCTACGGCACCCCCTTCCAGATGATCCGCAGTTTTGGCATCAGCTTCCGCAGCGCCGGTGAAAATATCGCAAGGGGCTACGCAACGCCCCAGGCAGTAGTCAACGGTTGGATGAATTCCTCCGGGCATCGGGCCAATATTTTGAATGCGAATTATACCCATATCGGCGTGGGCTATGTGGCACAGGGCAACTACTGGACGCAAATGTTTATCACAAAATAACATGTTTTTCTGAATATTCTTGAAAAATCCCGGTGTTTCGATATAATGAAAGTATCCAAATGGAAGAGGAGTCTTGCCCATGAAACGCCTGGTATTTCTGATCCTGGTCACCGCGCTGCTGGCCGTGAGTCTTTCCGGCTGCGACCTGCTGGAATCCCTGTTCAAGTCTGAGCCCTTTGATTTCTACCTCAACGAAGAAGGCACCGGCTATTGGCTTGGCCGTATCCGGGATGAGGAAATGACCGAGATCGTCATCCCGGACACCTACAAGGGCCTGCCGGTGGTGGGCATCAGCGGTCTGCAGGGATGGTCTGACATCGTCAGCGTCACCCTGCCCGAAACCATCACGGATATTGATGACTATACCTTCGACGGCTGCACCTCCCTCACATCCATCAACATTCCGGACAGTGTCACCCATATCGGCGCATTTGCCTTCCAGGGCTGCGAAAACCTGGTAAAGAAGCAGGACGGCATCCACTATGTGGGCAAATGGATCGTGGGCTGCGATGAACAGTTGGATACCTACACCCCCACGCTGCGCGGCGATACCATTGGCATCGCTGACCGTGGTCTTTGGCCCAACATGATCTGCCACAGTGTGCAGCTTCCTGCCAGTCTGCGCTATATCGGCAGCGATGCGATCCACTTCGATTGGAGCGATGGCACCGCTGAGCCTGCGCCTGTGCTGGTCCTGCCAGAGGGACTTACGCGCATCGGTACCAGATTTATTGCCTGCCAATATCCCGCCATTTCCATTCCGGCATCCCTGACGGATATCGCCCCAGGCGCCTTCCTGGATTGCTGGTCGCTGACAGAGGTAACCATAGCAGAGGATAACCCTGCCTATATGATAGAAGACGGCATCCTGTACACCAAGGACAAGACCGTTCTGCATTCGTGTATCAACAGGCAGCCTCTGGAGCACGTCACCGTCCCTGACGGTGTCACACGGATTGAAGAAGCGGCTTTTTACCGGTCAGAGGGACTGAGAAGCGTCATACTTCCGGAAGGTCTCCTCATTATCAGCGCACACAGCTTCAGCGAATGCCTGGCCTTGGAGTCTATTAACCTGCCCAGCACAGTGACCGTAATCGATCAATATGCTTTTTCCGCTTGCCAATCACTAAAGAGAATTACGATCCCGGCAGGCGTTACGGAGCTTGCCGGCAGCGTATTCGGTAACTGCACCGCGCTGAAGGAGGTCATCTTTGCCCCCCGCTCTCAGTTCATAAAGATTTACTCCTTCACCTTTGAGAACTGCGAAAGTCTCGAAAGCTTCACCGTGCCGGCTTCCTCCAGTATTGGTGCAGGAAACTTTAGCGGATGCATAAATCTGAAAGAGTTCATTGTGGAGGAAGGCAGTGACTTCCACTTTGCCAAAGACGGTGTGTTGTATGCCAGATTGTCTGACGGTAATGTTCTCGTTGACTATCCGTCCGCCAAGGAAGATACCGCTTTCACCGTACCGGAGGATGTGATCGCCATCGAGTCCTGGGCCTTCGACCACTGCCGGTATCTGCAAAGCCTTACCATGCCCGCAGGTATTACCTATCTGTCCAGTTCGACAGTAGATACCTGCGAAAGCCTGCAGGGCGTCATCTTCCCAGCGGGCTGTAAGCTCACTGTCATTCATGATTATAACTTCCGCAACTGCACTGCTCTCAAGGAGATCAACGTTCCCGCCTCGGTGACACAGATCGATGAAAGCGTCTTCCAGGGCTGCACAGCGCTGCAGACGCTGACCTTCGAAAGCGACAGGTCCTGGACCTTTGACGGGCAGGAATACACCGTCGCCCAGCTGCAAAGCCCGGAGGGGATCACACTGTTTGTGAATCCTCCATCCCATTCCCGCTGGACGCAAATTCCTTGACGGAATTTGTGGAAAAAACTTGAAATTCGTTTGACCATCTGCTACTATGTGTCCATCAATTATTTCATCGTTGGATGGTATCTATGGAGAAACAGTTTTCGATCCGAACAGGTGAACTGAATATTCCCTGCATTCTGACCTATCCGGACCACGGAGAAGTCCAGCGGATCATTCTGGGGATCCACGGACTCGGCGGCAGCAGCAACGACGCCATCCAGGTTGGCATTGCTGAGGAAATGGATATGTTCAGCGCCGTCACCATGCGGTTTGATCTGCCCGGTCACGGCAGCAACAGCTTGCCCTTGACGCTGCGCAGCTGTGAAGACTCTGTGATTGCCGCTGCGGAATACCTGCGGATCTTGTATCCCAATGTGGAGGACCTGTGTATCTTTGCTACCGGCTTTGGCGCATACCTTACCCTGCATTGTCTGGATCAGCTGCTGAATCTACCGGGAAAAATCAAGCTCGTCATACAGACGCCCTCCGTACGGATGCATCAGACACTGATGTCCATGGTGGAAATGATGGGCAAACCGCTGCTGCCACAGGATAGCATCACCTTCCCCACAACCCCGCCTCTGGTCATCACCTACGATTTTTATGAGGAATTATCTCATAATATTGTCCTTGCTTCCTATCCTATCCCCATGTTGATCCTTCATGGCGACGATGACAAGTATATCCACAGCGAAGATATCCGCAATTTCCGCCGGATCAATGAGGACGCGAAACTGGTGATCATTCCCGGCGCCTCCCATCAGTTTACTGAGAGCGGAGCATGGGATATGGTACTGGATCTGACCCGGGATTGGTTTGAATTCGAGCAGGTACTGCTGACAGATTGGGAATAAACCAAAAAGCACAGAACGGATACCGTTCTGTGCTTTCTTTATTCGTCCGCAGGTGTGATGTGGTCTGCCGCCCAGGCATTGTAGTTATCCCGGTAGAAGGCCTTGTAGGCATCGTAGTCCAGGGTACAGTTGTTTCCCAGTAGCTCCATATTCACACCGAAAAGCTTGGCCGTGGCTCCCAGCTCCTCCAGGCCGCAGGAAAGGTAGAAGCGCTTTCTGCTCAGCCGCTGCTGCCGGTTCGGCGCATCCTCCAGCGTGCTTTCGATCTCCAGGAAGAAGCCCTTTCCCCGGTAGGCTTCCCGGAGAAGATCCAAGGCCGCGGTACCGATCCCCTGCCCACGCAAAGGCTTTCTCACAGCGAAATAGTCCAGCAGGATCAGGTCAGGCCCGTTGATGGTAATGCCGATGCCCGCAAAGCTGCCGGAGCGCTCCAGGCACCAAATGTCCGTCGTACCCTTGCGGTACATCCTGCGGATCATCCCGAAGGGCTTGCGTTCCGACGCAGGGAACGCTTCCATATATAGTTGATAGATCTGCAGCCACCGGCCAATTCCCTGTGGCCGCTTCAGTTTTAAGTCCATGTTGACACCTTATCCCAGCGCATTGCGCAATGTTGCCAGTTTTCTTGCGATATAGTCTCCAAAGGTCAGATTTCCGTGGGAGGTATCGTTGATATCAAAGCGGAAATTGCAGTTTTCTGCGTTGCGGAAGACCCGGGAAGGGGCAGTATCGTCCGCATACAGGCTCTGGGCCTGGAAATAGCGGGCGTTGAATTCTCCTTCCGTCAGCAGGGGATTTTCCAGCCCCCGCTGTAAAGCTTCCTTATACTCCTGAATATACCAACCGCCGGCACAGACCGTGTGGATAAACAGAGGGTTCTTTTGAGGCTTACCGTCGGCAGCGGTGATGCTTGCGAAGGGATCCTCCCGGGTCATGCCGTGGCCGGTGGGATCCCAATCCTTGTTGACACCCAGGCATCGGTCGTAGTCGTAGGGTATGATTACCGCCTTGCCGGTGTCTGCCAGGAAGTAGAGATAGAAATTGTTGTAGTTGTTTCGCAGGTCATCGGGATTGCCCAGAATGTAGGAAGCAGCGGCGTAATTGACAAAATAGGGCATATCCACCATCGCCTCCATCCGATCCTTACTGAGGACGGAGGAATTCAGCGCGTTGATCAAATGCTTCAGCCGCTCATGGGTAGAGGTGCTGCGGTTGCTTTTCAGATCGTAGGCATAAAACTGCCCCTTATCCTCGTCCTCAATGCCGATAGAGCCAAGGTCTGTAAAGCGGGCGCCGGATTTGGCCCAGCCGCACTTGTAAAGATCGCCGCCCAGCTGCGACTTGGGCAGGCGCTTTTCCAAAAACACCTCATCCACCGGCTCATTGATGGCACAAACGCCGAAATGCTCCCCGCCGAAATCCACGGATGCCAGGCTGCTCATGGGTGCCATCACACCGAAGCTGCGGTAGATCTCGTAGGCATAGCCTTCCCGGATATAGGTGCCGTCGTCATTTTTGTTCCAGCGGACCTCCAGCTTTTCCAAGGTGGCAAAGGTCCTGTTTTTCCGCTCCTTGCGCTCCTTTTCCGTCCAGGTCAGGGCATCGGAGCCGTAATAAGCAGGATCATCGAAGGTCTCCTGGAAATCCAGCTTCAGATGGATGAGGCTATAGATCCCATCCCAATCGTTATAGAAGGAGGTGTGGGAGGTATTGCCCTTCATGCGCACGCCTACCTGGGGAATGGTGAAGGTATGCTTCTGATCCGGGGTAATGATGGTAATATGCACATCCGCCATGCGGTAGATGGGCGACTTGGAGCCGAAGGAAGCATACTTATCATAGTCTTGCTGGAGCTTTTTCAGTTCCTTCTGGGTAATGTCCACCCGGATCTCCACCCGATTGGCAGGATCAAACAGAGCCTCATACAACTGCATCTGGGACATATTCTCCAGCTGGGCAGAGCCTGCTTCTTCGCAGCCTGCCAAACAGGGCAGCAAAACCAGCAATGCAAGCAACGCTGCCAGGATCTTGATTTTCAAATCCGTCACCTCCCGGAACGCATTTTTTCGATGGAGGACAGTAAAAAGCCCGCCATATAGAATACTGTTTCATAATGGACAAACCGCAAAAGCGCATCATCCCACAACAAGGTAAGGCTGGCAGGAAAATCCTCATCCGCCCGGTAGAACTTCACGATCACGGAAAGCGGCCCAAACACCGGAAACCGAAAGCCCATATCCCCCAGCGCCACAGGCTTGCCGCCCAAAGCGGTACAGGCCGCCCGGAAGCCTTCCGGGTCCTGATCGAAAGCCACCGCAGCGGCATGATGGAAGGCAGTACCCACGCCGGCCTGCTTTTCCCGGCCCTTCAAGCTGTTCACCGGAGCATAGTTTCCGGTCAGTTGTGCAGATCCGTCACTGTGGCACAAAAGGTCGAAGATCGACAGCACCTCTTCAAAATCCGCCTGGGAGTCCTCCCACAGGCGAAAGATCTGTCCTGTTGTCCTGCAAATACGATAGGGTCTGCCGAAAAATTCCACATACATGGAGGTCTCATCCGTCTTCAAACACCAATTCTTTGCGATCGCAGCCTGGTCAAAACCCAGAAAGTACGCCTGGGCACGGTCGCGGGAAAGCTTGTAATTGTCCATGGCGCACCATCCTTTCGCAAAATTGGGAACTTGTTGTCAAGTCGGGACAGTTATGTTATGATAGCTGCAGACTTTGTTATTTTATCAGCGCGGCAGCGTATTGTCAAATCCTATGTCCGGAGGTTTCTTTATGAAACGGACCCCCATCACCGTCGACCTTAAGGCTTTCCCCGCAGTCTTTCATTCGACCCTTCAGAATGCGCCTGTCTATGACAGCAGCTGCTCACCACAGGCAAGGGTCTGGTACATTGAAAAGGACGGGGGCATGTACCTCAAAACCTCCTCCAAAGGCAGCCTTTCCCGGGAAGTGGAAATGACCGCCTGGTTTCACGGCAAGGGGCTTTCCGCCCAGGTCCTGGCGTACGAAAGCTATGATGCGGATTGGCTGCTGACCCGGGCAGTTCCCGGAGAGGACTGCATCAGCCCCAAATATCTGGACGATCCCAAGCGCTTAAGTGAAATGCTGGGCATCCTTCTTCGCCGGCTTCACGAGACGCCCACCGACGGCTGCCCGATTTTGCGCACGCAGGAATATATCGCTGCCGCTGAAGAAAATTACCACGCCGGCCGGTATGACGCCTCCCTCTTCCCGGACAACTGGGGTTACCGATGCCCGGAGGATGCCTGGGCGAATGTGCAGCTGGCCGCGCCGCAGCTGAAGGCGGACACATTGATCCACGGGGATTACTGCCTGCCCAATCTCCTTCTGGAGGATTGGCGCTTTTCCGGATTCATCGATCTGGGCAATGCCGGCATCGGTGACCGGCACATGGATCTTTTCTGGGGTGCGTGGTCACTGCGGTTCAATCTGAAGACAGATGCCTGGTGCAGACGGTTTCTGGATGCCTACGGACGGGATCAGATCGACCCGGAGCTGCTGCGCAGCATCGCAGCCTTTGAGGTTTTCCTATAACGAAAAAAATACCGCAGGAAAGAGCGTTGTGCATACCAGAGAATCGCACCGCACCAGCACAACAAACCGAAATTACAAAGGAGGGTAACGATGAATCGGAAAGAAGTTAAGCTTTCTCCCAGCAAAATCGTAGCAGTTGTATTGATTGGACTTCCCTTAGCGTTGTTTTCGTTTTTAGCAATCGCTACAATAATTGACGGATTTGTAATGAAAGTAAAAACACCATATCTTTATGGGAGCTATACTCCATGCCGTGAGCTTCTTGTTATTGGTGTTTGTATTGTTGTTTTCGTTTTAATGCTCTTGTTTAATATGCGTGTTAAGCGTAAATGGCTTTCTGCATTGGTGAACATAATCGTTATTATAGCACTGTGCAATCCGTTTACTCTTGTTTTAGGCATTATTGGGCTTCCAACTGTGAATTACTATACGATTGAAAGTGAAGCTGACTTTAATCAGTGCGCAGATGATATGGGAACTGATTTTAGTAATTTCCCAAGGTACAATGAATTTGAAGAGCAGAATATTCGATTTGTCGGCAAGGTCGATGCCGGATATTTCTTTTATCAATCTATCACCGCAATCGTAGAATATGAAAGCCTTGAACAGTGCGAGGCAGACTACAACGCTTACATAGAATCGCATCAGTTTTTGACAGGGCCTGTTATTGACCGCGATGGCGATTACCTTATTGCCGCACACGAGTTTTATTATGAAGGAATCTTTTTTAAGGTTGTAACCGAAGGAGAAGAAGATTTTTTTCCTAAGCAAATATATATGATTGGTATTGATAGAGACAACTCCACGCTGTACTACCTTTATCTTGATGACCACGATTTAGACTTAATAGCATGGTCGGATGCGCAAGACCTTGAGGGCGAGATGGGAGAACATATCGCATCCAACTATAATCTCGGTAAATGAAACACATTTACTGAATAGAAACAAATTACCGCAGCACCATGGATCGGTGCTGCGGTTGCTTGTTGGGGTTAGCGGCGGGAGTAAACCCCCGCCCTACAACGAATCATCTTATGTCTTCGTTAAGGACATTGCCTAAAATTCTAAGGCATTTTCATTTTTATCAGGGAAGCATTGCAAGGATCTGGGCCTTGGGGCGGACACCGAGAGATTGATTGACCACCTCGCCGCCGTTCATCACCACCAGCAGCGGAATGCTGCTGACCTGGAAACGCATGGCCAGCTGGGGATCCTCATCCACATTGATCTTGCCCACCTTGATGTGCGCATTTTCCTGGGCGATCTGCTCCACCACGGGGCCAAGCAGGCGGCAAGGGCCGCACCAGTCCGCATAGAAGTCCAGCAGCACGGGAACATCGCTGCGGATGACCTCAGATTCAAAATTTTCCGTTGTGATCTTGATCACTGCCATGGCAGGTACCTCCTTTGTGTCTTTACGAAGATACTATACACCAAAAAGCGGCATTTGACTACAGTGTATTTAAAATTTATACGGATCCGGTGAATTTTAGTCACTACCCTGCCAATTCCTCCAGCAGCTCATCAAACCGTTTTCCTTCCGTGTAGCGAATTTTATACCACGGTCTATTTTCTGTTCTGATAAACTCTCCAAAGTAGATCACCGTTGCGGAAGCTCCGTTTTCATACGAGATCGTGATGACCCAGGACATACCGACCATCTCGTCTGGATTCTCAGGAAAATTCGTCAGCAAAACAAGGCTTGAAAGATGATCCGTGATTACATTGATATCTTCACCGCTGAAAGTGCAGTCATCGGCTTCAGGATACGACACGACTGTAATGGTGGAGATCCCATCCTTACCCAACTCAAGCAAAGACTCCCCGCTTTTCGTACCAATACCTTCTATCCACTTGCAGGCAGAAAAGCTACATAAGCACACAGCCATCACCAGCGCCAAAAGCAGGAATCTTCTCATAAGGTATCACTCCTTACCAAAGCTTCATAACATCAAAACCGTCGCTGAGGACATACAGCCAGCCGTCCTTTTCAAAGGCACGCATCTGATTCATATCGCCGCTGCAGGGGATCTTTGCAATCTCCACCAGCTTATAACCGTCGAACATCAGTACCACATAGTCGCATTCACCGGTATACCAATCGTTGACACACAGACCCACCAGCTGATCTTCCCGGTCGATGAGGTATGCCTTATAGTCCCAGGCAAAGCTTGCCTCACGCTCATAAGCGCAGATGGATTCCACGGCCTTATCCGTCTCAGTATAGATCTCGATCTTGAGTCCACGCTGATCGTTGAAGCCGATGCCCAGCAGGTTGCCGCTGCCGAAATCCACCAGGGAGCTGGAGTAGCCGTCGATGGTGCCGGTGTCCTTCCAGGTGATATTGTTCAGATCGCTCAGATCAAAGAAGTACACCGGGTCCCTCATTTGGATCACCTCTGCCGTACAGACATAGGCCATGGTGCCGTCAAAGCGGACAGATTCGGCACTTTCATTGGCCGGCGCGAAATTCTCCACGCTGGCAACGACCTTCCAATCCGCCAGGGAAATGCAGTAAAGGCTTGCGTTGGTGACTCTGTCGCGCTGGGTGACCCAGGAGAACTCACCGCTGCTTCCTTCCTTGGAGATCCAGTGACTGGTGGTAGTAACCACCCGCAAAATGCCGTCATAGGCATCCATGCTGTACTGGTTCTTCACGGTGCCGGCGATATCGATGCTGCCCACAGGCTTCAGGCCACCCTCGCCGTAGGAAAGGCAGGTAATGGTGGTCATGGCCTCAGTGGTATACTCTCCGGTCAAACCGGCGGAGCCGTCTTTATTATAGCTTCTTGTGGCGAAAATATGGGACTCAGAAACATACAAAGTATTGGAATAGGACAAAAACGCTGCCGCATCCTCTACCGTAAGAGTCGCCGCATCCAGCTGGCAGATGACAGTATAGCGGCCGCTTTCAGCTACATCCGGGCAGTAGATATTCTCCGCCGGCACGCTTTGCATGGACTGGGCCGTGCCGTACTGGGGCAGGAACTGGCTTTCATCGGAGAAATCCTCAAATTCCTGGGCATAATACTCGCCCACCACCAGCACCTTCCCGCCCACCATGCGGGAGGAAAGATAATCGCCGCCAATAAACACACGGCCCTTTTCCGTAATGTTGGCAGGGTCTGACACATCCAGGCTGATCACCTCCATGCGAGTCCCCACATCCGTCTGTGATTTGTAGGACACGCTGCGCACGATGGTGACCGTGCTGCAATCAGCGGACAAGAACATCTCAGGAGTTGAGATATAGTAGACCTTCTCGCTTTGACTGACGCTGGAAGGGATTTGGAATACGCCCACCTTATCCGATGCATCCTGGGCGATGGAGTACACCGTCAGCTGGCTGCCTCCCCGGAGATAATAGATATACCGGTCGCTGCGCTTGATCAGATCGCCTTCGATGACGCCCTCCACCTGGTTGTCGGTGACCTCCTCATACTTCTGGTTGCCGGAATCCAATGCCGCGTCCATCTCCGGCATTTCTATCGGATCCCCGGGCGCCATATTGGAACCGGCCCACTCGCCCTTCACACCGCCTGTCAGATATTCCACCGAATCAGAAAACTGCTGGGTCAGCCTTGCCAAATTGTTGACAGGCAGCCGGGCATTCATATTGCGTACTTTGATATCCGAAAGCTTCTGGATCACGCCAAAATAAGGGCTGTCTTTATACATGGACAGATCCTGTCTGTACTGCGGGTACGGCAGAAACAGTACCAGCGCCAGCACCACCGCCAGACAGCCGCAGACCGCGGCCACAGCCGCTTTGCGCCGCCGGACGGCAGCCTTTCTGTGATTGAATTTTTCCAGCACATCGCCGGTTCGTTCTTTATAGGTCTTCATGGGTAATACCCTCCTTTTCAAGCAATGTTTTCAGGGCGGCTCTTGCACGGGAGAGAAGATTGTACACCTGCTTTGGCCGTTTGCCGGTAACAAGACAAATACGGTCTACGGAAAACCGCTCAAAATACGCAAGCTCCAGCACCTCGCGATACTGCTGGGGAAGCGCCTGCATACACTTGTAGACAGTCTGATCCCGCTGGCTCTGGTATACGCTCACATCCGCGCCGGGGGTAAAGAGGACATTTTCCACATCCTCCAGGGGCACTTCCCTGCGATGCCGGCGAAGATAATCGATGCAGCGGTTTCTGGTGGCCTTGTAAAGGTAGGCCTTCAAACCCGGAGTATCGTAGATGCTCTCCTTTTGCAGCAGCACCCGGACGAAGGCATCCTCCATCATTTCCTCTGCGATCGCGGTATCCTTCACATAGCAGTAGGCATAGCGCACCAGGCTGTCGGAATATTCCCTTATCAGCTCTTCCAGAGCCGTCTGGTCTCCCTGGAGAAAACGGCGGTAGCTACCAACACCGATTTCAGCCATATGTATCACCCCTTCATCTGTATCACGCAGCAAAAGCGGATTTTACTCACTTCTTTTCAAAAATTATAGCGAAAAATTTCTCCGCCGTCAACGAAAAGGAAACAGGTTGATTTATTCACAATTCTTTCCTATAATGAATACAAATACCGCTGAAATGGGGTAAGGAAATGTTTTCACAGCAGGAGCGGTGTATCTACCGCAAAAATCCTCTGGCAGAAGTGATCTGCCAGCTGCGATTTCCCGAAATATTGAGCATCCAGACTCAGCTTCCCGCGAATTTTCAGGAAGCGATCCGGGAAGAATATCCTCAGTACTCTGCAAGAAATGAGGTATCACCTCCCAAATTCACCGGCACACCGGGAAATCTGACCATGGAGAAGCAGACCGCCACCACCAACTATCAGTTTGCTTCCCCCGACGGGGTATGGCGGATCAATCTGACCAGCAAGTTCATCTCCCTTTCCTGCAACCGCTATACCTGCTGGGAGGATTTCGCCAAAAGGCTGGACAAGCCCCTGGCGGCCTTCATCAAGCTCTATAAGCCGGCCTACTTTGAGCGGATCGGGCTTCGGTATATCAATTTCATCTCCAAAAAAGCGCTGGAGTTGGAAGCGCTGCCCTTTTCTCAGCTGATAGATCCCTGCTATCTGGGGCCTTTGGGGCAGGAGGATGTGGATCCCGCCGCCGTGACCCGGTGCAGCATGGACTTTGAGATGAATCTCCACGGGGGCTGCAAGGCCAAGATCCACGCAGGACCCGGTATGGTCAAGCGAAACAATGTGCCGGATCCGGAGGTCAAATTCGTTTTCGACATGGATCTATACATGGCAGGCAATGTTCCCGTCAATTATTCCGCCGGTGCGCTGCAGACGCTGCACAGCCAGGCTTATCCGATCTTCCGGGGTGCCGTCACCGAAACGCTCCAGGATGCCATGGAACCCCAATTCCTGTAAGGAGGAAGCTTATGCCCTATTTTTACGGCTTTGATATGACTTACCTTGTACTGGTGCTGCCCTGCATCATTCTTTCCCTGTGGGCCAGCAGCAATGTCAAGTCCACCTTCAACAAATATTCCCGCCAGCATTCCCTTCGGCATATCACCGGAGCGGATGCGGCAGAGCGTGTCCTGCGGGGCAACGGTGTCCACGGGGTGCGGATCGAGCGTGTCAGCGGTCAGCTGACGGACCACTACGATCCCAGGACCAATGTGATCCGCCTGTCCGACAGCGTATATGACGCCACCTCCACCGCCGCCATCGGTGTCGCCTGCCACGAGGCCGGTCACGCTGTTCAATACGCACAGAACTATGCTCCCATCAAGCTTCGGGCGGCCATCATCCCCATCACCAACTTTGGCTCCAGGCTTGCCATGCCCCTGATCCTGCTGGGTATCCTGCTGACCTTCCTGGGTGAGCTTTCCTATACGCTGGTCTATCTGGGCATCGGCTGCTTCGGTCTTTCCCTGGTGTTTCAGCTGGTGACGCTTCCGGTGGAATTCAATGCCAGCCGCCGGGCCATGCAGGCTATACAGGAGGCCAACATTCTTACGCAGGAGGAGCAGACCGGCGCACGGAAAACCCTCACCGCCGCGGCCTTGACCTATGTTGCCGCCACCGCCCTTGCGCTGGCGCAGCTGCTGCGGCTTCTGGCCATTTTCGGAAACCGCAGACGTAGAAACTGAGTATCCAGATTCTGCTTGCAGCCCCAGTAACCTCCGATTGAAAACCGAATAAAAATACGCTACCATGTGGGTGCCGATGAGGCAATACACGAAATGGAGCGTATTTTTTATGAAAAAACAATTTATGATCCTTGTGGCCGGGCTGGTTCTGGCCGTTGCATTGGCAGCCTGCACACCTGCAGGCGCACCCGAAGCGCCCTCCACCGACCCCAGTCAGACCACCTCTCCCAGCCAGAGCGAAACCACCGACCCAACCCAGGGCAGCGGATCCACCGACTCCAGCGAGACCGATACCAAGTTTCAGGAGCTGACGCTGGTGGAAGATGCCAACTGCACCGTCAAGGTCACAGCCGTACAGGCGGAAAAGGACGGCGGCTTTACCATCCAGGTGTTTCTGGAGAACAAGACAGACAAGGAGCTGATGTATACCGTGGACGATGTTTCCGTCAACGGCTTCATGTGTGATCCCTTCTGGGCTTCCACTGTTTCCGCAGGCAAGAAGTCCAACGAGAAGATCAGCTTCTCTGCATCTGATTTTAAGGACAACAACATTGAGAAAGTGGAGAGTGTCACCTTCACTCTGAAGGTCTACAGCAGCGGCGATATGGACGCCGAGGATCTGGTAAACAAGGAATTCACCGTGACTCCCTGAAAATAATTTCCGCCCCGGTATTGACAACCGGGGCGGATTTCATTATACTCTGTCTGTATGAAAAGTATGAAAAGTGTGAAAGGAAGGCTACCATGGCTGGAAGTAAACACATTTTAGGCAAGCAGGCTTCCCAGCGTGTCTTCGGTACCGCCAAGGTGGGCGACCGGGGTCAGATCGTGATCCCCAAGGAAGCCCGGGAGTTCTTCGGCATTGAGCCGGGAGATACTCTGCTGATCCTGGGTAAGGCTGAGACAGGCTTGATCATTACCAAGCCGGAGACGCTCAATGACCTAGCAAGCCGGATCTTCAACTCCGTAGAAAAAGAGGACTAATCCATGAACGAGATCACCGAACTATATGAAAGCATGGGCATTTCTCCTGCCGTATATGCCTACGGCGAGAAGGCTCTGGATCGCTTAAAAAGCCGCTTTGACGAAATTGACCATATTGCGGAATACAACCAGGCAAAGGTACTGACCGCCTTCCGGAAAAACCGGGTCAGCGCCACCTGCTTCGCCGCTTCCACCGGCTACGGCTACAACGACGAAGGCCGTGACAAGCTGGAGCAGGTCTATGCCGATGTATTCCACACCGAGGCAGCTCTGGTGCGCCCCCATATCACCTGCGGCACCCATGCGCTGACCGTGGCGCTGTCTGCCAATCTTCTTCCCGGGGATGAGCTGCTCAGCCCCGTAGGTCTTCCCTACGATACGCTCCAGGAGGTCATCGGCATCCGTCCCAGTCCCTGCAGTCTGGCAGAGTACGGCGTAAGCTACCGGCAGGTAGATCTGCTGGAGGACGGTACCTTCGACTATGAGGGCATCCGTGCCGCCATCAACGAAAAAACCAAGCTGATCACCATCCAGCGCTCCAAGGGCTACGCCACCCGTCCCACCTTCTCCGTCACCCAGATCGGTCAGCTGATCGCCTTCTGCAAGAGCATCAAGCCGGATGTGCTGATCATGGTGGACAACTGCTACGGTGAATTCGTGGAGACCATCGAGCCTTCCGATGTGGGTGCGGACATGATCGTAGGCAGCCTGATCAAGAATCCCGGCGGCGGTCTGGCCTCCTCCGGCGGCTATATCGCCGGCACCAGAGCCTGCATCGACCGCTGCGCGTACCGACTGTCCGCTCCCGGCCTTGGCCAGGAGGTGGGCGCCAACTTTGGCTTGATGACCCAGCTGTACCAGGGCTTCTTCCTCTCCCCCAATGTCACCGCCAACGCGGAAAAGGGTGCCATCTTTGCCGCCAATCTTTACGAGCCTCTGGGCTTCATGTGCGTTCCCAACGCCACCGAAAGCCGCCACGATATTATCCAGGCGGTGGAGCTGGGCAGTGAGGAAGGTATGATCGCTTTCTGCAAGGGTATCCAGGCCGCCGCGCCTGTGGACAGCTTCGCCACCCCCATCCCCGGAGATATGCCCGGCTACGACAGCCAGGTGATCATGGCAGCCGGCGCCTTCATCCAGGGCTCCACCATGGAGCTTTCCGCCGACGGCCCCATCCGCCCGCCCTACGCGGTCTATTTCCAGGGCGGTCTGACCTGGTATCACGCAAAACTCGGCATTCTCATGAGCCTGCAGAAAATGGTAGACGCAGGTCTCGTAAAATTATAAGGAGGAAGTAAATTATGTCTTGGTTATGGTTTTCTATCGCAACCGCCCTTTTGTGGGGTACTGCGGAACTGTTCTATAAAAAGGGCGCTCAGCCCGGTGAGAAGTACTCCCACCTGAAGATCTGCGTGTGGGTCGGTATCATCATGGGCGCTCACGCCATCTTCACCCTGCTGACCCAGGATATTAACTACAATCCCATCAACCTGATCTACTATCTGCCGGTATCCCTGTTCTACATCGTGTCCATGGCCTTCTCCTATTTCGGCATGCGTTTCCTGGAAGAGTCCATTTCCGACCCCATTGAAAACACCGCCGGCGTCATCTGCACCCTTCTGTTTGTCATTTTCCTGCAGGAAGAGATCTCCGTCCTGACCTGGGTCGCCATTGCCGTCATTACTGTCGGCGTTCTGGGCGTCAGCTTCCTGGAAAACCACGGTGAGACTACCAGAAAGAAGAAGCTTGGCAAGACTCTGGCCATCGTTGCCTTCTGCATGCCCTTTGTGTACGCTCTGCTGGATGCTTTCGGCACCTTCCTGGATGATGCCTTCTTCCTGGTGGAAGATGTGGCCTCTTCCCCCTTGGTGGATGTGACCGAAGAGACCATCGAAGCCGTTGCAAATACCAGCTACGAGCTGACCTTCGCCCTGTTCGCTCTGGGTCTGTTTATCTTCATGAAGGCCAAGAAGGTCAAGTTTGGCCCCGTGCCTCAGCACAAGGACAAGATCCTGGCAGCTGTGTTCGAAACTGCCGGTCAGTTTACTTATGTTTACGCACTGGGTGGACAGGACGCCATCGCCGCTCCCATCCTTTCCTCTGTTTGCGTCGTTTCCCTGGTGCTTTCCCACATTTTCCTGAAGGAAAAGCTTTCCTGGAAGACCTACATCTTTATCGGTATCGTCATCATCGGTATCCTGCTGCTGGCAGTGGCCGAAGAGCTTTAACAGGATCAGAAATATCCGGGCAATACGCCCGGATATTTTTATCCTTACTTAATTTTACAATTGACAAGGAATACCCCTTGTGGTATAATATCGTGCAGTAAAATGAGTATTTATAGGATTTTTTACGAAAGGAGACCCGTTGGTTATGCAGAATCAGAATTTCAACAACCTGTCTGCTTTTGCTTCGAATGTTCGCAGCGCTGTTGCTGAGCGTTTTTCATCCGTTGACCTTTGTGCCTTCAATTCTCCCGAATATGCTGTTTTTCCCGGCTTTTGTGATGTGCATGTGCATTTCCGTGAGCCGGGTTTTTCTTATAAAGAGACCATCCTCACCGGTTCTCTGGCAGCAGCCCGGGGCGGCTACACCGCGGTATGCACCATGCCCAACCTGGACCCGGTGCCCGACAGCAAGACAAATCTGAAGCAGCAGCTGGATCTGATCCGCCAGGACGGCCTGATCCACATCTATCCCTACGGTGCCATCACCGTGGGTCAGCAGGGTCAGCAGCTTTCCGATATGAAGGGCATGGCCCCCAATGTGATCGCCTTCTCCGATGACGGCAAAGGTGTCCAGACCCGGGAGCTGATGCGACAGGCCATGCTCAAGGCCAAGCAGCTGAAGAAGCTGATCGTAGCCCACTGCGAGGACAATTCCCTCCTCAACGGCGGCTATATCCACGACGGCGACTATGCCAGAGATAACCACCATCGGGGCATCTGCTCCGAAAGTGAGTGGGGCCCCATCGCCCGGGATCTGGAACTGGTGAAGGAGACCGGCTGCGCCTACCATGTATGCCACATCTCCACCAAGGAAAGCGTGGAGCTGATCCGCAAAGCGAAAAAAGAGGGGCTGAATGTGACCTGCGAGACCGCCCCACACTATCTGCTGATGGACGACAGCTTCCTGCTGGAGGACGGAAAATTCAAGATGAATCCTCCCCTGCGCTCTCCTGATGACCGGCAGGCACTGATCGAGGGTATCCAGGACGGCACCATCGACATGATCGCCACCGACCACGCCCCCCATTCCGCTGAAGAAAAAAGCAAGGGTCTGGACGGCAGCGCCTTCGGCATCGTAGGCATCGAGACCGCTTTCCCCCTGCTCTACACCTACCTGGTGAAGGAAGATGTGATCACCATGGAGCAGCTGCTGCAGCTGCTGGTGACCAATCCCCGCAAGCGCTTCGGCATCCCCCACACCTGTGACTTCTCCATCTGGGATCTGCGTCAGAGCAGCATCATTGAACCGGAGCAGTTCCAGTCCATGGGCAAGTCCACCCCCTTCGAGGGCTGGCGCATCTGGGGCCGCTGCCTTGCCACCGTGTGTGACGGCAAGCTGGTCTGGATGGAAAAAATCAGAAAGTAAGATACAGAATATATATTGGAGGAACGAATATGGCAAAGCGTACAGATTTGAAGAAGATCATGATCATCGGCTCCGGCCCCATCATCATCGGCCAGGCAGCTGAGTTTGACTATGCAGGCGCCCAGGCTTGCCTGGCACTGAAGGAAGAGGGCTATGAGGTAGTTCTCGTCAATTCCAACCCCGCCACCATCATGACCGATACCACCATCGCCGACAAGGTCTACATGGAGCCTCTGACTCTGGAATATGTGGCCAAGATCATCCGTCACGAGCGTCCCGATGCTATCGTTCCCGGCATCGGCGGTCAGACCGGCCTGAACCTTGTAATGCAGCTGGAGAAGAAGGGTATTTTGAAGGAGTGCCGCGTGGAGCTGCTGGGCACCTCCAGCGATTCCATCGAGCGCGCCGAGGATCGGGAGCTTTTCAAGGAGCTGTGCCAGTCCATTGGTGAGCCTGTCATTCCCTCTGAGATTACCTACTCCATCGAGGAGGCCAAGGAGGCAGCTGCCCGGATCGGTTACCCCGTGGTGCTTCGTCCTGCCTTTACCCTGGGCGGCACCGGCGGCGGCTTCGCCAACAATGACGAAGAGCTGACCGAGATCGGCCTGAATGCCTTCAAGCTCTCCCCTGTCCACCAGGTACTGGTGGAAAAGAGCGTAAAGGGCTACAAGGAGATCGAATTTGAGGTCATGCGGGACAGCAACGACCATGCCATCACCATCTGCGGCATGGAAAACATCGATCCCGTAGGCGTCCACACCGGCGACTCTCTGGTGGTGGCTCCCATCATGACTCTGAGCGATCACGATCTGAAGATGCTCAACGATTCCGCCATCAAGATCATCAAGGAGCTGAAGATCGCCGGCGGCTGCAATGTGCAGTTCGCGCTGGATCCCCACTCCTCCAACTATTACCTCATCGAGGTCAACCCCCGTGTGTCCCGTTCCTCTGCCCTGGCTTCCAAGGCTTCCGGCTACCCCATCGCCAAGGTCACTGCCAAGATCGCTGTGGGCATGGCTCTGGAGGACATCAAGATCGCCAACACCAATGCCGCCTTTGAGCCCAAGCTGGACTATGTGATCGCCAAGCTGCCCCGTTTCCCCTTCGATAAGTTCGCCTCCGCCACCAATACTCTCAGCACCCAGATGAAGGCCACCGGCGAAGTCATGGGCATCGGCTCCAATCTGGAAGAGTGCCTGCTGAAGGGTGTCCGTTCTCTGGAGATCGGCGCCTGCCACTTTCATCTGCCCAAGTTCGACGGCATGACTACCCAGGAGCTGCTTTCCTATATTGAGCAGTTCCGGGATGACAATATCTTCGCCATCGCCGAACTGCTGCGTCGGGATGTGACCGTGGCTGAAATCCATGATATCACTAAGATCACGCCCTACTTCCTGGAGGCTGTGGAGCGGATCGTGGCCATGGAGCGCAGGCTCGCCAAGTCCCGGGATCTTGAGACCTTCAAGGCCGCCAAGGCCATGGGCTTCGGCGACAAGTATATCGCCAAGCTCTGGGGAGTCAAGGAGATCAACATTTACAATCTGCGCAAGGAAAACGGCATCTTCCCCGTGTTTAAGATGGTCGACACCTGCCACACCAATGCCTATATCCCCTATTTCTACTCCTCCTACCAGGGCGAGAATACCTCCGTCCTCACCGACAAGAAGAAGATCGTGGTACTGGGCGCCGGCCCCATCCGCATCGGCCAGGGTGTGGAATTTGACTATTCCACCGTCCATGCGGTGACCACCATCAAAAATTCCGGCTATGAAGCCATCATCATCAACAACAACCCCGAGACCGTCTCCACCGACTACACCACCGCGGACAAGCTCTACTTTGAGCCTCTGACTCCCGAGGATGTGATGAACATCATCGAGTTTGAAAAGCCTGTGGGCGTCATCGCTTCTCTGGGCGGCCAGACCGCCATCAACCTGGCTCAGCCGCTGATGGACCGGGGCGTGAAGATCATCGGTACCGACTGCGCCGCCATCGACAAGGCCGAAAACCGGGATTCCTTTGAAAAGCTCCTGTCCGAGCTGAAGATCCCCCAGCCCACCGGCCGTGCCGTGACCAAGATCGAAGACGGTATCGCTGCCGCTGCCCGCATCGGCTATCCCGTTCTGGTGCGTCCCAGTTTTGTGCTGGGTGGCCGTGCTATGCAGATCGTGGCCAACGAGGAGCAGCTGCGCCAGTATTTGAAGTCCGCGGTTGAGATCGACGAGGACAAGCCTGTCCTTGTGGATAAGTATATCGAGGGCCGTGAGGTCGAGGTAGATGCCATCTGCGACGGCATCAATGTGTTCGTCCCCGGTATCATGGAGCTGGTAGAGCGTACCGGTGTCCACTCCGGCGACTCCATCTCCGTCTACCCCTCCTTCTCCATCTCCAATAAAGTCAAGGGTACGATCCTGCAGTACGCCAAGAAGCTGGGTCTGGGTATCGGCATCATCGGTCTTTACAATATCCAGTTCATCGTGGACAACGATGACAATGTGTTCATCATCGAGGTCAACCCCCGCTCCTCCCGCACCGTTCCCTTCCTGAGCAAGGCCACCGGTTACTCCCTGGCGGATATCGCCACCGAGGTGATCCTGGGCAAGAGCCTGAAGGAGCAGGGTATCTTCGACATCTACCCCGAAGAAAAGGAGCGCTGGTATGTAAAGGCGCCTGTTTTCTCCTTTAACAAGATCCGTGGTCTGGACGCTTACCTGTCCCCCGAGATGAAGTCCACCGGCGAAGCCATCGGCTACGACCGGACCATGACCCGCGCCCTGTATAAGGCGCTGCAGGCCGCCGGTATGCGTGTGCAGAACTACGGCACAGTGCTGGCCACCATCGCCGACCGGGATAAGCCCGAGGCGCTGGAGCTGATCCGCCGTTTCTACAACCTTGGCTTCAACATTGAGGCCACCGAAGGCACCGCCAAGTACCTGAAAGCCAACGGCATCCGCACCCACTCCCTGCGCAAGATCAGCGAAGGCAGCGAGGAGATCCCCAATGCCCTGCGCCAGGGTCATATCGCCTATGTGATCAATACCCGGGATCCTGGCTCCGATCAGCAGGACGGCATCCAGATCCGCCAGATCGCCACAGAGTACAATGTGACCATGTTCACCGCTCTGGACACCGTGAAGGTGCTGCTGGATGTTCTGGAGGAGACTACGCTGACCATTTCCACCATCGACGCTTGAGGTGCAGGATGAAACAAAGTATCTTTGAGATCGTCAGCAATGAAGCACTGACTGATGTGGTATACCGGATGGTGCTGGCGGGCGATACCTCGGCCATCACCAACTGCGGCCAGTTCGTGGATCTTCGGCTGCCGGAAAAGTATCTGCGCCGGCCCATCTCTGTCTGCGACTACGATGAAACAACTCTGACGCTGATCTACAAGGTGGTAGGCAGCGGTACCGAGATCATGTCCACGCTCACCCCCGGCACGAAGCTGGATGTACTGACCGGCCTGGGCAACGGCTACGATACCTCCCTGTCCGGTGACCGTCCGGTGCTGGTGGGCGGCGGCGTAGGCGTGCCTCCCATGTACAATCTTTGCAAGAAGCTCCTTGCCGAGGGTAAGCATCCCCAGGTGGTGCTGGGTTTCAACACTGGCGCTGAAATTTTCCTGGCCGAAGAATTCAAGGCCCTGGGCGCGCAGGTGTATGTGGCCACCGCCGACGGCAGCGTCGGCACCAAGGGCTTCGTCACCGATGTGCTGAAGGACCTGGAGTACACCTACATCTACTCCTGCGGCC
>JBGVJN010000096.1:0-12938 GCA_045129455.1 Faecousia sp.
CCGCTTGGGATCAACAAAGGTCTGGAAGCGGGAGATCTCCTTACCTTCCTTCAATATCACAGCGCCGATCTCGATGATTCGGTCATTTACAGGAGAAAGGCCGGTGGTCTCCAGGTCAAAGGCCACGAATTCCTGGTCGAAGGTCATATTCTTTTCGCCCAGGACGATCTCACGGCCGTCCACATCGTTGACATAGTAGCCCTCACAGCCGTAGATGACCTTAATCGGCTCGTCCGTACCTGCTACCTTTGCCGCGCCCTTGCCTTCCACCGCATGCAGGGCATCCGGGAAGGAATGCGCACAGCCATGGTCGGTGATGGCGATAGCCTTATGACCCCAGGCAGCGGCCTGCTTGATGGCACCCTTGGTATCCGTTAGGGCATCCATGCTGCTCATGGTGGTATGCAGGTGCAGCTCCACACGCTTTTCACCCTGGGCAAGATCCAGTCGCTTGGGCATGGAGCCGGGAATGATGGCGTAGGGTGTCAGCACCATTTCATTGTCAAATTTATCCAGACCGATCTTACCCTGGACACGAAGAACGCTGCCGACCTTCACCTGCTCCAGGATCGCCTTGGCCTCATTATTCTCCATAAAACGCTTGACACGCACAGAGCCGGTATTGTCGGTCATGTCGAAGCTGATGACCCACGCATTGCGCTTTTTCAGCTCCTTATGCTCTACGGCAAAGACCCGACCTTCCACGATCACGCTGCCGGTATCCAGACCGATCTGGCGCATGGGCGTGGATTGACCCTTGAAGGGTCGTCCGTAGAGGGCTTCCGTCTGCTGGGGCGCAGCCTTCTTCTGAATCGCCGCAGCCGCGGGACGCTCTCCAAGGGCATCGGTACGCAGCTTCTCCAACGCGTCAAAAAGCGCTTTTCCTTCCAGCGCATTGCCCGCTTCAAAGCGGATCTCAACAGATGCGCCGAATCTGCGGCTCAGCTCCCACTGCACGGAAGGTACGCATTCCTCCAGCACCTTCAGCCCGTTGCCCAGCAGCTTCACCGTCAGTACATGCTCGTCCCAATGCCAGACAGCACCTGCCAGAGAGCCTCGGGTCATGGAATTGCGGCTGACAAACATATTTAAAAGCTCTTCCTGCTCGATCTTCGGAAGCTCCGTTGCGGGAAACACCGGCTCTATGGTAATGCTGCGCAGATGGTAGATCTCCCGCAGATCCTTGCTTACCAGCTCCAGCAATCTGGCAGGAATATAGGTATCGCAGCTCAGCGCAACCTGGATACTCCGATCATTGGGGTCAATGTCCGCAGCAACAATGGCCGCCTGAGAAAGTGCGCTTTTCAGCGCCTCAGGCGGCTCATAGTCCGAAAACATATGCAGAAAATTGGAATTTCTGTCCATATTTCTCCTTAAAGATTTTCTATCCTGCGAAGAAGCGCATCCAAAAGCTGATCATACGGCAGCTTTTCCACCTGCTGCCCCTTCTCGAAGATCATACCCCAGCCATCCGCGCCGGCAATGCCGATATCCGCTTCTCTGGCTTCTCCGGGACCGTTGACGATGCAGCCCATAACAGCGACGGTAATGGGCTTTTGGCAATCCTTCAGCGCTGCATCCACCTTGTTTACAAGACCAATCAAATCGATACTGGTACGGCCACAGGTTGGACAGGAGATAATATTCACGCCTTCCTTGCGCAGACCTGCGGCCTTCAGAATATCCTTGGCAGCATACACTTCCTGCACAGGATCGTCCGTGAGGCTGACACGGATGGTATCACCGATGCCATCCAGCAGCAGCGCGCCAATACCCATGGCGGACTTGATCATACCCATCTTCACAGGGCCGGTCTCGGTCACACCAATATGCAGCGGATAGTCACACTTGCTGCGGAAAAGTCTGGCTGCCGCTACCATGGTCGGCACATTGGAGGACTTCATGGAAAGGCAGCTGTCGTAGAAGCCGAACTTTTCCAGCAGTTCCAGATGCTCAAAGGCGCTTTCCACCAGCGCTTCCGCTGTGGGATGACCGTACTTTTCCAGCAGACGCTTATCCAGGCTGCCACCGTTGACACCGATGCGGATGGGGATATGCTTATCCCTGCACACATCCACCACCGCTTTCACCCGATCCTCACCGCCGATATTACCCGGGTTGATGCGGATCTTGGAGGCGCCGCCCTCAGCGGCAGCAATGGCCAGCTTATAGTCGAAATGGATGTCCGCGACCAGAGGCAGAACACTTTCCTTGCAGATCTGGGCAAAGCCACGGGCTGCTTCCATATTCTGCACGGAAAGACGGGCGATCTGGCAGCCCGCGGTCTTCAGCTGGCGGATCTGCTCCAGGGAGCCTTCCACATCCGTGGTCTTGGTATTGAGCATGGATTGGATCACGATGGGTGCGCCGCCGCCAATGGGCACGCCGCCCACAAGGATCTGTCTGGTCATCAGTTTCACCCCTTAAAAATCACGAAAATGTCCTTAAACAGGATAAATGCCATCAAGGCAAGGAGCAGGATCATGCCTGCCGCATGGATATAGCCCTCATACTTGGGATCGATCTTCTTTTTGGTGATCCCTTCCACACTTGCGGTGATCAGCAAGGACAAAATGCGGCCGCCGTCCAGCGCAGGAATGGGCAGCATGTTCATCACGCCCAGGTTGATGGCGATAAAGCCGCCAATATACAGAAGATTCAGAAGCGCCTGGCCAAAGGAGCCGGAAGCCTGGGCCACATCATTCATCATGCTCACGATGCCCACCGGGCCGGTCATATCCTGAAGCCCTGCCTCGCCGGAGAAGATCATTCCCAGGCTCATCCAGATCATCTGACCGAACCGGACGCAATCGTTCCAGGTCTGAGTCAGCACCTCACCGGCGGTAAGCCTGCGGGTGGCCCAGAAGATGCCGTAGTATGTGCCGGCTTCGCCCTCATCATCCTTCTGGAATTCCTTGGGGATCATGGGGACATCGTCCAGCAGAAGGGTCTCACCATTACGCTGAACAAGGAAATCATACTCCGTGGCATCGGGGTTAATATTCATTACCGCATCAAAATCCGCAGTGGTCTCGATCTTATGACCGTCCATCTCCAGGATCAGGTCACCGGCCTGCAGACCGCCCTCGCAGTTCATGGAAGCGCCGGTACGCAGATAGTCGATCTGGGGCAGCGGCATCAGCAAAAACGAAGAGCAGATCAGCACCAGCAGGAAGCCGGCGATGAGATTCATGGCAGATCCCGCCACCAGGATGCCAAGGCGCTTCCACCAGGCAGCCTTCTGGAAGGATCTGGGGTTATCAGTCTCGGAGTCCTCCCCTTCCATGGCGCAGTAACCACCGATGGGAATGCAGCGAATGGAATAAAGAGTCTCACCTTTCTGCTTCTTCCAGATGGCAGGTCCCATAAACATGGAAAACTCATTGACCTGCACACCGGAAGCCTTCGCTGCCAGAAAATGTCCAAGCTCATGGACAAAAATCAAAATACTAAAGATCAGAATTGCAAAAATTATGCTCATAGGGTCCTCGATTCATGGAATAGTTATCTGCCCGCCACATAAGCACGGGCAAGTTTGTCTGCTTCCAGGATCTGCTCCAGAGTCGGCTCCTGGATAAAGGGAACGGCATCCACCGCTCCTCGGACCAGCTTATAGATGTCGTAGAAGCCGATCTCATCATTTAAAAATCTTGCCACGGCAGCCTCATTGGCGCCGTTCATCACCGGGCAGGCCGTACCACCCACTTTGGCGCATTCTCTTGCCAGGGCAAGGCACGGAAAAGCCTCCATATCCGGCTGAGTAAAGGTAAGCGGCGGACACTTGGTAAGATCCAGCCGATCCACAGGGCATGCGATCCGATCCGGATAGGTCAGCGCCAGCTGGATCGGCAGGCGCATATCCGGTGTGCCCAGCTGGGCCATCACGGCGCCGTCCACACATTCCACCATGCTGTGGACAATGCTTTGGCGGTGGATCATCACATCCACCTTCTCCAGGGGCATACGGTACAGGCGCATAGCCTCGATCACTTCCAGGCCCTTGTTCATCAGCGTGGCGCAATCGATGGTGATCTTGGCGCCCATCTTCCAGTTGGGATGCTTCAGCGCATCCGCCTTAGTCACATTTGCCAACTGAGAAGGCTTCATCCCAAAAAAGGGGCCGCCGGAACATGTAAGGATCAGCCGGTCAACTTCCCTGGTTTCACCAATGCCCATAAGGCACTGGAAAATGGCAGAATGCTCAGAATCCACAGGGATGATCTGGGTGCCGTACTTTTCCGCCTCAGCCATCACCAGTTCGCCGGCGCAGACCAGGGTCTCCTTGTTGGCAAGACCGATGCGCTTACCTGCGCGGATGGCCGCCAGCGTCGGTTTTAGACCAAGCATACCAACCACCGCTGTGATCACGCACTGGGCAGAAGGAATGGTAGCCGCCTCGATCAGCCCTTCCTCACCCCAGCTGACACGCACAGGCAGGTCGGCAATAAGCTCCTGTAACTGCTGTGCAGCCTCCTGGGTAGCCATGACCGCAAGCTCAGGCAGAAACTCACGGCACTGCTGCGCCATTCTTTCCACGCTGGTGCCGGCCGTAAGGGCAGCTACTTTCACAGGCAGACGGCTGATAATATCCAGGCTCTGCCGGCCGATCGAGCCGGTAGAACCCAAAATGCTGACACAGTTGATCATTTACTTCACCGCCAAAGGAATCAGATTCAAAAGGAACTCGATGACCGGGCAGACGATCAGCACAGAATCGAACCGATCCAGCACGCCGCCGTGGCCGGGGATCAGATTGCCGTAGTCCTTAATGCCTGTCTGACGCTTCACCAGGGAAAGGCACAGGTCACCAAACACGCCACAGGCAGCGCCAAGGATGCCGTAGATCACAGCATAGATGTAATTCACCTCAAACTTAAAGCCCAGCTGCAGGATCAGACAGTAAATCACCATGCCGATGGCCGCAGTGACAACACCGCCAGCGGCACCCTCAATGCTTTTCTTGGGGCTGATGACAGGTGCCAGCTTATGCTTGCCGAACTTAATGCCGATAAAATAGGCACCTGCGTCAGACATAAAGGCTGCAATAAAGGGAATGAAGATTAGAAAACGGCCATGATCCAGGGAGATAATGCGCACGATGCTGCTGAGCAGATACGGGATCATCAAACCGGCCAGGAGACACACACAGACCTTCTCAAAGCGCACCTTTACATGGGAGATCATCATCTCCATGAACAGCAGTGAGATCAAGGCCAGAGGGATCAGACCACCCCAGGCGGCATCACTGCCGAAATAAGCCCACATGGGCATGCCGAAGGCAGCAACCATAGCATAGGCGATCATCCGGGGATGGCGCACAAGACCTGTATTGAAGGTCATCTCATAAGCTCCAAAGGCAGCCAGAATGCCCACAATGATGGCAGCCAGCACCTTGGGTGCGGCAATGACCACAGCCAGCAGCACGGGCACCAGGACCGCCGCGGAAAGGATTCTCTTTTTCATATCTTTATGCGCCTCCGAATCGGCGGTTGCGCCGATGATATTCCGCAATGGCCTCATCCAGATGCTCCGGACCAAAATCCGGCCATAGCACATTCATAAACACAAATTCCGAATATACCGTCTGCCAGGGCAGAAAATTGCTGGTACGATGCTCCCCGGAGGGACGGATCACCAGCTCCGGGTCAGGAACGCCGGCAGAGTCCATATATTCAGAAAGAATTTTCTCAGTCAGTTCGTCGGCGGTGAGCTTGCCCTCTGCAATGTCACCGCAGCAGCGCTTTACCGCCCGGAGGATCTCATCTCTTCCGCCGTAATTGAGACAGAAATTCACCTGCACCTCATCTTCAAAGGCTTCCGATTTCTGCTGGGCATCCATGCACAGCTTCTGAAGCTCCGGTGCCAGGCGGCTGAGGTCTCCGAAGAAATGGAAGCGGACATGATTCTTCTCCATATCCCGAAGGGCTTCCTTCAGATATGCCGCCAACAGGCGCATGATGCCGCCGATCTCCTCCTCGGAGCGCTTCCAATTCTCTGTGGAGAAGGCGTAGACGGTCAGATAACGGACACCCAGTGTCCGGCAATAGTTGGCAATACGGCGAAACGCTTCCGCACCGGCACTGTGACCGGCGGTACGGGGCAAGCCACGCTGCTTTGCCCAGCGACCGTTGCCATCCATAATAATCGCGATATGCTCCGGGGGCGCGATCTTACTTAGGTTTTCGGAAAGTGCCAACGAAAGCACCTCTTTCTGTAATATAGCAGTACATTGGGGGCGATAACGCCCCCAATGTTGGAAATGGCTTAGAGCGCCATCAGTTCTTTTTCCTTGGCAGCCAGAGCTTCGTCCACCTTCTTGATATACTTATCCAGCATATCCTGCAGGTCCTTCTCTGCCTTCTTCTGCTCGTCTTCGGTGATCTCAGACTTCTTCTTCAGATTTTTGATATAGTCCATGCCGTCACGGCGGATGTTGCGCATGGCAACCTTGGCATCCTCACCGTACTTCTTCACCTGCTTGGCCAACTCACGGCGGCGCTCCTCGGTCAGCTGGGGGAAGGTAAGACGGATCACACGGCCGTCATTCTGGGGATTGATACCCAGATCAGAAACCTGAATTGCCTTCTGGATGTCCTTCAGCAGCTTGGTATCCCAGGGCTGGATCACCAGCGTGCGTGCATCGGGAGAAGAAATGGTGGCCACGCCGTTCAGAGGAGTCTCTGATCCATAGTATTCCACACTGATCCGGTCAAGAACACGGGCATTGGCACGGCCGGCGCGGACCGCACCGAAGTTATCTGCCAAAACATCCAGGGTCTTGTCCATTTTTCTGCTGTATTCCTTAAAATCAACGCTCATTTGTTAGTCCTCCTTCACGATGGTACCAATTTTTTCACCGCAGATCACGCGGATAATATTTTCGGGGTCAGCAAGGGCGAAGCAGACCAGGGTCATATGGTTGTCCATAGCCAAGGTCATGGCGGTGGTATCTGTCGCCTTCAGGTGACGGGCCAGCACTTCGTCGTAAGTAAGCTCATCGAACTTCACAGCGGTGGGATCCACAGCAGGGTCTGCGGAATAGATGCCATCCACATTCTTGGCCATCAGGATCGCGTCTGCCTCGATCTCCACACCGCGGAGCACCGCGCCGGTGTCGGTGGAGAAATAGGGGTTGCCGGTGCCGCCAGCCAGGATAATGACCTTACCCTCATTGAGGTAGCGGTCTGCGGTATCCCGTGTAAAATACTCGCAGAACTTGTTCATTTCCACTGCGCAAAGCACCCGGGCATCCACCCCGTGCTTTTCCAGCGCGTCGGCAACAGCAATGGAATTCATCACTGTACCCAGCATGCCCATGGCATCTGCATGGCTGCGCTGCATCTTGTCAGCGCCGTCCTTCACGCCACGCCAGAAATTACCGGCGCCGATGACGATGCCCATCTGGACACCCATCTGGGTACACTTTTTAATCACTTCACAAACAGAATTGATCACACTAAAGTCAAGGCCACGGTGAGCCTGACCCGCAAGCGCTTCACCGCTGACCTTCAGCAGCACGCGCTTATATCGAACTTCGGGCAATGTTACCACTCCTCTCAATATATCCTTTCCTATTTTATATCAAGAACCGCAAAATGACAACAACAATTTCAAAAATCCGGGAATGTTTTTCGAATGTTCATATTTCTTTTTCCGTTTCCCTGTGTTTTTGGCGTAATTTCCGCAAAAACACTTGTAATTTCCCGGGGATAAGCTAGAATATAGGCAAGAATCAAAGAAAGGATGATCCCTATGAAGCTCACCTTTGACAAAATCTGTCAGATCACCACCGGTGCGGTCTCTATCCAGCAAAGCAGTGACGGCATCCATTTCTACCGTTTTACCCCCACCCAGGCTGCCACATACGGCAGCCAGGATCCCTATTTCCTTGCGCGTGCCCTGAGCACCACCGGTTGTACTCTGGATATGATCACCGACGCCGACCACATTGCCCTGGACATCGCCTCAGGCAACAAGTTCGAGATCTATGTGGATATGCTGCCTGTAGCCTTTTTCAATCTGAGCGGCCCCCAGGTCATCAGCTGCCCTCTGCCTGCCGGAAAGAAAAGAGTCACAGTTACCCTTCCCTCCCATGTTGCCGGTGTGATCCGCAGCGTGGAGCTTTCTGACGGCGCTTCCGTCGAGCCTTGCGTGCATGATCTTCGGGTACTGTTTCTGGGCGATTCCATCACCCAGGGCTGGGATTCCCTGCGGGACAGCTACTCTTACACTTATATCGTCACCCGACATTTGAATGCCGAAGCACTGAACTACGGTCTCGGCGGCAGCCGCTTCTCTGCCCAGACGCTGGAGGATGTTGGATTCGACGCTGATATTGTATTTATCTCCTACGGCACCAACGACTATACCTTCTATCCCTCCATGGAGGTTCTTAAGAACGAATGCGCGGCATACTTGGATGCGGTGCGCAGTCTGTACCCCCACAGCAAGGTCTTCTGCATCAGCCCCATCTGGCGTGACGGCGGCGAACGGAGGCTTGCCACCGGCACTCTGGATGAATGCAGAGCGGTCATTATCGAAGAAGCCGCAAAGCGTGGCTTTGTCCATATCGATGGCTATAGCCTGGTGCCTCATATGAACGAGTACTACACCGACGGCCTGCATCCCAACGATCTTGGCTTTGCCCTTTACGGCCAGAATCTGGTCCGCCAGATCCAGCCTTATCTATAAGCGCAAAAATTCCCGCCCACTTGGCGGGAATTTTTTTACTGGTTCAAGAACTGATCCTCAACGATATCGCTGTGTGTCACCACGATCTCGATATCCCGCAGCTCCTCTCTGGAGAAGAAGCGCAGGTCTTTGGATTCTGCACTGATGGTCAGCTCCGGCATTTCCGGCAGCTCCAGGCCGAACACCACGATCACCATCCGCCAGATGCTCCCATCCCGGAAGGCCGCGATCCTTCCCGGCTCGCCGTAGACGCTCAGCTTGCGCAGCTGCTGTGGCTTGATCCGCAGGCCCAGTTCCTCCCATATCTCCCGGACGATGGCCTGCAGTTCCGTTTCCGACTTCTTGACGCCGCCGCCCACAAGCCCCCAGGTATCGCTGTCCCGGCGCTTTTCCAGAAGCAGCTTCCCCTGGCAGGTAATGATGGCATTGGCGCCCAGGTGGGCAGGCATGGTGGTCTTGGGCGCGTTGGGATCGCCACGATAGAACTTTACGATGGACATGGCATTGCCTCCAAAGCAGATTTTTCTCCATTATATCCGGAACAGGCAAAAATTTCTACCCTATTTTTCCTCCAGGACCGGCTTTGTCACGCCGGTTCTGCGGGCTTTGTCCAGACCGCCGGTCATATGTCCGTCGGGATCCTTGGCAAACTTTGCCCGACGAATGATGTCCTCGCCGAATTTATCCCGCAAAGCATCCACCGTCTCATCCAGCTTCAGCTTCCGCTCAAACTGCACGGGACTCATGCCTGAGAACAGATCATACTGCTGGTAAGGCTCCGCGGACAGGTGTGTCATCTGCACTCCCAGCTGGCGCAGCGGTGTGATGCCATCCCAGGCTTCATCAAATACCCGGCAGGCTGCCTCAAACAGCTGGCCGGTATTGTTGGTTGCGCCATGGAGCCTGGATTGATGGGAAAAATGGTGAAAATCACTGGTGCGCAGATGTATAGTGACGCAGCCACCGCATTTATCGTCCTTGCGCATCCGTGCCGCCACGGTCTCGCACAGGCCCAGCAGCACCTGGTGTGCCTGCTCTCGGGTCACCACATCGGTTGCCGTGGTCACAGAGTTTCCGTAGCCCTTGTTTTCAGCCGGCGTGGGGGTGACCAGGTCGGCATTTCTGCCGTTAGCAAAGTGCCAGATGGTCTCGCCGGGCTTTCCGAAGCGCTTTTTCAGAATGTTAACATCCGTCCGTGCCAGGTCACCGATGGTATAGATGCCCAGCAGCTTCAGTTTCCGCTCCGTAGCGGCACCCACCAGAAACAGATCCCGCACCGGAAGGGGCCACATTTTTTCCTCCATCTCTTCCGGGAACAGCGTATGGACCTTATTGGGCTTTTCAAAGTCTCCCGCCATTTTCGCCAGCAGCTTATTGCTGGAAATGCCCACATTCACCGTGAAGCCCAGCTCATCCCAGATCTGTCGGCGCATTTTTTCCGCTGCCAGCCGTGGAGCACCCCAGAGCCGCTCAGTGCCGGTCATATCCACCCAGGCCTCATCAATAGAATACTGCTCCACACAGGGGCTGTACTGCTTCAAAACATTCACAAAATGCCGGGATGCCTCCACATACAGGGAATAATCCGGCGGCACTACCTTCAGCTGGGGGCATTTCTCCAGGGCCTGGAACAAAGGTTCTCCCGTCTGGATGCCGTACTTTTTTGCCGGACCGCTTTTGGCCAGGATGATACTGTGCCGGGATTCCTTATCCCCCGCCACCACAGACGGCACATCCCGCAGGTCTTCCTCCTCCCCCAGCACCTTCACCCGGTAGGCAGCGGACCAGGACAGGAAAGCAGAATTGGCATCCACATGAAATATCACTCTTTGCGCCATCAGTAGACCCTCCTGTGCAGACACCAGCTATGGGTACGGATGGTATATTTCAGTTCAAAGAGCCATTCCTTTCCCATTACGATGGCACGGCACAGAAAGATCTGCGCCTCGATGCCTACATACTGGATGGGCTTCATGCTGATCACTTCCTCGATGTCGATGCGCAGGAGCTGATGCTCCCCATCCTCCATCCGAAGCCGCAGCGGGCGGATATCGCCGCTGGCACTGCACACCGAGATCACATCCACCGGGCAATTACGCACCATGCGGCTCACCTCCCTTTGTTTTCTTAATTATAGCACATTTGTTTGCTAATAGCAAGAGGAATTTTGTGGTTGCCTGCCGCCCCGGGATTTGCTATAATATTGATCAGAAAGCAGAAGGAGAAAGAAAAATGAAGCAAGGCAGAAACCTGTGGCTGGATCTATTCAAGCTCTTCCTGTGCTGGATGATCATTTCCATCCACTTCGTATGGGAGACCTACGACTATCACCCGGTATATCGCCTGGCAGTTCCGCTGTTTTTCGCCATCAGCGGTTACTTTAACTACCGGAAGGATACGGATGCGCTGCTATGGAATGCTAAGATCTTCATAAGCAGAAGTCTGAAATACATGCTCATCGGCTTTGGATTCTACATCCTCTTCGATTTTGTCATGTGCTATGTGGACGGTAACGGTGTAGGCTATTATTTTACCACACTGTTTTACGAGGACTTCCTGTTTGAATTTGTGTTCCTCAACCGCCCCATTACCTATAGCGGCGCGCAGCTTTGGTATCTGATCGCTCTGGTGATCGTGTCGGTCGTACACTACTGTCTGGTGCGCTTTCAGAAGCAGCGCTGGTATCTGTGGATCGTTCCCGCGGGGCTTGCCATCCAGCTGTTCTTCGGCGCTTATATGCGCGTGTTTCAGTACACGGATATGCCTATCCGCTATACCCGCAATGCCTGGTTCAACGGTCTGCCCTTCTTTGGCCTTGGCTATCTCCTTGCGCAGCATGAGCTGCACAAAAAATCATGGTACAAATGGATCTACCTGGCGCTGGGCATCGGCTTTACCCTGCTGCAGATTCCCGAGCACAAAATCGTCCAGGCTGAGGTATATGCCTCCACTGTGCCTGCCGCAGCCTTTATGCTGCTGTTCTTTACCGGGTTAAAGTCCCCCAAGGCAGATTTCTATTACCGCTGGTTTGGCAAGAATATGTCGTTTTATATCTACATATTGCATATGGCGGTGGGTATCATCGTAGGCAGGCTCTATGAGTTTGAAGATCTGTTTTTAAGAAGCATCGTGATCCTGGTCAGTTCCATAGTACTCTATGAGATCGGATACCTTGCACTGAAGCTGCTGCGCTATCAAAAAGACAAGAGAGGAAGCACAAATGCTGAAATATCCCTGCCTGGTGCTTGATCACGACGATACTGTCGTGCAAAGCGAAGCGACCATCAACTATCCCTACTTCTGCTACATTCTGGATGTGTTCCGTCCCGGTGCAACTATCACCCTGTCTGACTATATCTGCGGCTGCTCATCTGAGGGCTTCGTAGGTATGTGTCGCAGCCGTTTCAATTTCACCGACGCAGAGCTGGAGGAAGAATACCGGGGTTGGAAGGAATATATCCGCTCCCACGCACCTGCACCCTACCCCGGCATCGACCGGATCATCCGCCGGCAAAAGGAAGAGGGCGGCATCATCTGCGTGGTGTCCATGTCTTCCCAGGAGAATATCCTGCGGGATTACAGGATGCACTTTGGTATCGAGCCGGACGAGATCTACGGCTGGGATCTTGCCGAAGAGCATCGCAAGCCCAGCCCCTACGCATTGGAGCAGCTCATGAAAAAGCACGGCTTTACACCGGATCAGCTGCTGGTGGTGGATGATATGCAGCCTGCCTGGCAGATGGCCCGTGCTGCCGGTTCCCCCATCGCCTTCGCCGGCTGGGGACGGAAGGAATTCCCCAGCATCTACCAGGAAATGAACCGTCTGTGCGACTTTACCTTTGACACGACCGAAGCACTGGAACGGTATCTATTTGAGGAGTAACCATGGCCAGAGAAGAAAAGGCAATATTCACCAACCTGTGTATGGTCACGGATGCCAGAGGGTATATTCTTGTGGAAGACCGGAAGGATCCTGACTGGCCCGGGATCTGCTTTCCCGGCGGCCATGTGGAGCCCGGGGAAGCCTTTACCGACGCAGTGGTGCGGGAAGTGCGGGAAGAGACCGGTCTGACGATCGAAGATCCCCGCCTTTGCGGTGTGAAGCAGTTTCAGACAGAAAGCGGTGCCCGGTATGTGGTATTCTTCTACCGCGCCACGCGGTATACCGGGAAGCTCCAAAGCTCCGACGAGGGCGAGGTCTTCTGGATCTCCCGGGAGGAACTGCGGCAGCGTCAATGCGTCAGCGA
>JBGVJN010000097.1:0-2894 GCA_045129455.1 Faecousia sp.
AAGGCGCTTGTCCGCGGCGGCATCGTACTGTGCCCGCTCCGCTGGGGACAGAATTTTATCCGCCAGCTTCAAATTTGTATCCCGGTCCAGCTCCTCGGCGTCGATGCCGATGGGCCGGTCAGAGATGGCACAGAACGCATGATTTTTGGTGTGAGAAATGGAAAAATGCAAGGAAGAATCCTTCCAGTAGGGCTTGCCCCGGGGGGTAAGCAGAACGGGGGGCATTTCCGCGCCGGTATGCTGCCGGTAAAGCTGGGCCAAAAGCAGACGGCCCGCCTCGTGGCCGGTCATGTTTTCAATTTTCCGGCAACCCAGACACAGCATAGCTTTCCTCCAATAATAGAAACAGGGCAGATTTCTCTGCCCTGTTATCATATCCCGAAATGGGGTTTCTGTCAACGATTGCGGTAGAGCATCCGTACGGAATTGATCACGCACAGCATGGCCACACCGGAATCGGCGAACACGGCCATCCACATATTGGCATAGCCCAACAGACCAAGGGCCATGACGATAAATTTCACCGCCAGAGCGAACACCACATTCTGCCAGGCGACGGTCTGGGTCTGCCGGGCAATGTCCAGGGCCGTGGGGATGGCCTTGGGATCGGAGGTCATGAATACCACATCCGCCGCCTCCATGGCCGCGTCGGCACCGGTTCCCATGGCGGCGCCTACATCCGCACCGGCCAGCACCGGGGCATCGTTGATGCCGTCGCCTACGAACATCACGCTGCCATGGGCTTTGCGCAGCTGCCGCAGGGCTTCCAGCTTTTCCTCCGGCAAAAGCCGGCTGAAGACTTTTTGGATCCCCACCTTGTTTGCTACAGATCGGGCGGCGGCATCGGCATCACCGGTGAGCATCGCCGTGGAAAGACCCAGCTGATGGAGCTTTTCCACACCGCCGGTGGCATCTTCCTTCACGGTGTCGCTGATGTGCAGCCAGCCGGCGAAGCTTCCGTCCACCGCTGCCAGTACACGGGTACCGCCGGAAATGGGCGGCAGCTGGGGAAGGGCGATGCCGAAGCGTGCCATCAGCTTTTCGTTGCCGCAGAGGACTTCCTTGCCCTCCAGCCGGGCGGTGATGCCATGGCCGGGGATCTCTTCCAGCTGTTCCGGCTGCGTCAGCTGCAGATCCTGCTGCCGTGCGGCAGCCACGATGCTCTGGGCGATGGGATGGGTGGATGCGCTCTCGCAGCTTGCGCACAGGCGCAGGATATCCCCTTCCACCTGCTGCACCGTAAAATCTCCCTTGGTTAGGGTGCCGGTCTTATCCAGGGCCACCGCCTTAATGGCGGACAGGGCCTCGATGGCGTTGCCGTCCTTCATCAAAATGCCCTTACGGCTGCCGGCGCCGATGCCGGAGAAGAAGGTCAGCGGTACACTCAGCACCAAAGCACAGGGGCAGCTGATGACCAAAAATGACAGGGCGGTGTAGACCCAGTGGCTCCAGTTTCCGTCAAACAGGCCGGGAAGGATGGCAACGGCTGCGGCGATGCCCACCACCGCGGGGGTGTAGTACCGGCAGAAGCGGGTGATGAACCGATCCATCCGGGGCTTGCCCGCGGCGGCATTTTCCACACTGTGGAGGATCCGGGTGACCATGGATTCGGACAGGGGCTTTTCCACCTTCACGGTGAGCAGCCCGCCCACATTTACGCAGCCGGAGATCACCTGGCTGCCTGGCCCTGCGGATACGGGGACAGGCTCGCCGGTGACGGGAGCGGTATCGATGCGGCTGGTGCCCTCCAGCACGATGCCATCCAGAGGGATCCGGTCGCCGGGACGGATCCGGATCACATCGCCGGGCTTGGCATCACCGGCGCTGATCCGGTGGCTTTCTCCTTCGGTGACCAGCTCCACCTCCTCCGGGCGCAGATCCACGGCGGCCATGATCTGGCTGCGGCTGCGCTCCAGAGCCTTATGCTCGAAAAATTCGCCCACCCGGTAAAACAGCATCACGCCGGCGGCTTCCGGATACTGGCCGATGCAGAACGCACCCAAGGTGGCCAGACTCATGAGGAAATTCTCGTCGAACACCTTGCCCCGAAGCAGATTCTGTCCGGCGGTTTTCAGCACCTGCCAGCCGAGGATCAGCCATGCGGCGGCAAACAGTACCGCAGCGGGCCAGCCGGGCAGCAAACGGTCTGCCAATAGACTCAGAAGAAACAGTCCGCCGCCGATGAGCAGTTGCGTAAGTTCGCCGTTTGGAGTATGTTCGTGAGCATGATCATGGTCGTGGTGATGCTCGTGATCGTGACCACAACCACATTCGTGATGGTTATGCTCACAGCTGTGGTCATGCTGCTCCTGCCGGGGCAGGAAGCGGATGTCCCGCTCGATCTGACGGGCGGCCGCCGTCACCGCTTCCAGCAGGGCGTCGGGATCTTCCGCCGTCAGATGCAGCTGCATCATGGGAAAGCTGATGGTGGCCTCCTGCACGCCGGGGACCTGGCGGATCTTTTCTTCCGCCCGGGCGGCACAGTGGGCGCAGTCCAGATTTTCAATGGTGTATATCTTCTTGGGCATAGGCGCGCCTCCAATGGTTATAATTATATATGAGCATACGCTCATATGATGTCTTTAGTATACTCCCTATGGACGCGGATGTCAATAGGGAGTTGCATATTTTATAAAGACCGACGGACATACCGACCCCTGTCTGCACAGATGTATCATCATCAATGTAGGGCGGGGCCTCGACCGTCCGAAAGCCTCCCTTGTGCAAAGGGTAGATTACCCCGTTAGCGGGGAAAATGTCTGCGAAGCAGACAAAAGGGGCCTGGGGGTGGCACGGCGCAAGCCGTGACGGAGGGATTGTAAGGTGTCGGTCAGGACAATCCCCCAGTCAGCCTGTTCGGCTGACAGCCCCCTTTACACAAGGGGGCCTTTTTG
>JBGVJN010000098.1:0-3850 GCA_045129455.1 Faecousia sp.
CCGGGATGGTTGGTCACCGCAATGGCGGCGCCGTGGGCGAAGCGGTTGGAGCCGCCCACCACGAAGTTATCGAAGGAGAACTGGGGGTTGAAGTCCATGGAGGTGGGAGCCTTGGCCTTGTTTTTGTATTCGTCCAGCTCCTTATCGCCGAAGACCACCACCTTGGCGTCGGAATTGAAGATTTCCTTCAGGGCGTCCTGGATGTAGCTGGCGCAGCGGCGCTGGATGATGTCCCGGTTGAATTCGTTGGGAGTGTGGAGGATCAGCTTGTCCTCGGTCAGCTCCACGATATCCGCGTCCACGAACCAGGCATTGATGCCTGCGGAGGTGAGGCGGTCTTCCAGATAATTGAGGATCTTGGCCCAAACATAGGCGGCAGAGTACATAATTCGGCTCCTTTCGCGACGGTTTTACAAATAGGGAAAAGTAAAAAATGCGCATAATTTCTCACCCTAAATTTTAGCATATTTCTGTGTAAAAAACAAGGTTTTTTTGCGGTTATACAATAGAAATAAGAATTTATATTTTTGCCTTTCTGACCCCTGCAATGATCTGTGCAGGGGCGGTCATCGACCGCCCGACTTGCCTCCCTCGTTTTGAGGGAGGTGGCCGAGCGATAGCGAGGTCGGAGGGAGTTAACTCCCCCAGTCGAATTGCCTAAATTCGGCAATTCGACAGCCCCCTCACAACGAGGGGGCCGAGACTGGATATTCCTGTCCCCTCGTAGGGGCGGTCATTGACCGCCCGCATACCTTCCCCCCGGGGGAAGGTATAAGGTGCGTCGCACTGCATATAAAAAAACACACCGCGGAAGCGGTGTGTTTTTTTGAAGTAAGCAATTAACCAAAAACGCTCAGCAGGAAGCCTGCGGCGATGGCGGAGCCGATGACACCGGCCACATTGGGACCCATGGCGTGCATCAGCAGGAAGTTGGAGGGGTTGTTCTTCTGGCCCACGGTGTTGGAAACACGGGCGGCCATGGGAACGGCGGAGACACCGGCGGAGCCGATGAGGGGGTTGACCTTACCCTTGGTCAGCTTGCACATGACCAGACCACCCAGCAGACCGCCGACGGTGGACAGAATGAAGGCGCACACGCCCAGGACGATGATCTTCAGAGTCTCGCCGGTGAGGAAGTTGGAGCCGACCATGGTAGCGCCCACGGAGGTGGAAAGCAGGATGGTGATGATGTTCATCAGCGCATTCTGCATGGTATCGCTGAGGCGGTCGGTGACACCGGTTTCCTTCGCCAGGTTACCCAGCATCAGGCAGCCGATCAGAGGAGCGGTATCGGGCAGCAGCAGCGCCACAAAGATGGTGACGACGATGGGGAAGATGATCTTCTCCGCCTTGGAGACGGTACGGGTCTGGACCATCTTGATCTTCCGCTGCTCGGCAGTGGTCAGCAGATTCATGAAGGGGGGCTGGATCATGGGGATCAGCGCCATGTAGGAGTAAGCTGCCACGGCGATGGCGCCCAGCAGATGGGGAGCCAGCTGGCTGGTGAGGAAGATGGCGGTGGGGCCGTCGGCGCCGCCGATGATGCCGATGGAGGCAGCCTCGGGGCCGGTGAAGCCCAGCAGGATGGCGCCGAAGAAGGCGGCGAACACGCCCAGCTGCGCGGCAGCGCCCAGCAGCAGGCTCTTGGGGTTAGACAGCAGAGGACCGAAGTCGGTCATAGCGCCAACGCCCATGAAGATCAGACAGGGGTAGATAGAGGTCTTGACACCGATATAGAAGAAGTCCAGCAGGCCGCCTTCTTTCAGAATGGTGCCGTAGGAGTGGTAGGCTTCGTGACCTTCGGTCATGAAGTTGGTCCACAGCTCCTGGTGATACAGACCCGCGCTGGGCAGGTTGGTCAGCAGGCAGCCGAAGGCGATGCCGCACAGCAGCAGGGGCTCGAATTTCTTCACGATGGCCAGGTACAGCAGTGCGCAGGCAAGAATGATCATGATCAGATTCTGTGCGCCGCTGCCCAGGATACCCAGGAATTCGTCGCCCAAAAATTGATTGATGATACGGGCAAAGCCGGAGCTTTCCCACAGGTTCAGAAGTACTTCACCAACATTGATCATTGGGCTTCCTCCTTAAGCGAGGACGACCAGAACATCGTCGGTATTGACGGTAGCGCCCTTCTGTACCAGCACCTGGGCAACGGAGCCTGCCCGGGGAGCCATGATCTCATTTTCCATCTTCATAGCTTCCAGCACGCACAGGACCTGGCCTGCGGTGACGGACTGGCCGGCGGCCACATTGACCTTCAGAATGTTGCCGGGCATGGGAGCCTTCACAGCCTCGCCGGCCACAGGAGCGGCAGCGGGAGCAGGAGCGGCTACGGGTGCGGGGGCAGCAGCAGGAGCGGGTGCAGCCACGGGAGCGGGAGCAGCCACAGGAGCAGCAGCCACCACGGTGCCGCCGATGGCCACCAGCAGATCGCCGGTGTTCACGGAAGCGCCCTTGGCCACAGGCACGGCGGAGATGGTGCCGGCGCAGGGAGCCAGGATCTCATTTTCCATCTTCATGGCTTCCAGCACGCACAGGACCTGGCCTTCCTTCACGGTCTGGCCAACGGAAACATTCACCTTCAGGATGGTGCCGGGCATGGGAGCGTTGATGCTCTCACCGCCGGAAACGGTCATGCCGGCAGCAGCGGGAGCGGCAGCGGCCACGGGAGCAGCAACAGGAGCAGCTGCGGGAGCAGCCACGGGGGCGGCAGCGGGAGCGTAGGCTTCGTACTCAGCCACGCACATTGCCTTACCGGCCTCCACCTCGATCTCGTAGGTGCGGCCGTTGAGAGTCACTTTATATTTCATGATCATTTAACCTCCTTGATGGAAATGAAGCGAAGCTCGTTGAGGGGCTTGCCCATCTTGTTGGCCACGATGGCCATCAGCATAGCCGCGGTCTTGGGCTCCACATCGTGCAGCTTCAGCTGACCGGCGGAGCCGTGAGCGGCCACCTCTGCCACGGGAGCCACAGGGGCAGCCACGGGAGCGGCGGGAGCGATGGCAGCCTTGGCCTCATCGGCCTTGGCAGCGGCTTTCTTGTCCTTGGCGATGAAGACCTTGCCCATGACGATGATGACCGCCATCAGCAGGATCAGACCGAAGAACACCACCGCATAGCCCAGCAGCGCCACGATGGCGGCGTTACCGATGGTGATATTCTCCAGATCGGGAGCGGCAGCAAGAAACATCATATCCTTGCCTCCTTATCAGCACTCCACGATGGAGTAGGTGGCAACGTTCTCTTCCTTGGCCTTGCGCTCCTCCAGGAACTTCTCGGCCAGGTTGGGGAAGGCAATGTAGCTGAGCACATCCTCATCGGTCTTGGCCAGATCACCCAGCTTTGCGCGGGTATCTTCAACCACGGGCTTCAGAGTGTCGGCATAGCGGCCCTCCAGGGGCTTCTCGCCGGCCAGGATCTGCTCGCGGATCTCGGGGTTGATGGGGGCGGGGGTGATGCCGTACTCGCCGCGGCAGTAAGCCTTGATCTCCTTGGAGACGGTCTTGTAGCGCTGGCCGTCCAGTACATTACGCACAGCCTGCACGCCGACCATCTGGCTGGTGGGGGTGACCAGGGGAGGATAGCCCATATCGGCACGGACCTTGGGGGTCTCGGCCAGAGCCTCGTCGAACTTATCCAGGGCGTTCATCTGCTTCAGCTGGCTGAGCAGGTTGGAGAGCATACCGCCGGGGACCTGGTAGGTCAGGCACTGGGTATCGGTAGCCATGGCCTTGGGCATCAGAGTGCCGTCAGCAATGAACTCTTCCCGGACGCCCTTGAAGTAGTCGGCCATCTTCTTGGTGGCGGCATCGTTGATGTCCACCTCGTAGCCCAGCTGACGCAG
>JBGVJN010000099.1:0-3435 GCA_045129455.1 Faecousia sp.
CAAGAAGACCTTGCTGACCAATACCGACTATGATTGGAATGGCGCCCATTCCATCAAGGTCTACAAGGTCACCACGTCCCAGATGAACGACTACAACCGCAAGGGCGAGGCTAACGGCAATTGGAGCCGTTACGGCGCTGTGGCAGGTCTGGATGCCACCACCGAGGAAATGACCCTGAAGAAGGATCGTTCCTTCACCTTTGCCATCGACAAGCTGGATCAGGACGAAACCCAGCAGCAGCTGGCCGCTGCGTCCGCTCTGGCCCGTCAGAACCGGGAAGTTGTGATCCCTGAGGTGGATACCTATACCTACGGCGTTATGGCTGAAAAGGCCGGTAACAAGCCTGAGGCTCTGGAACTGACCTCTGAGAACATCTACACCGAGATCCTGAAGGGTTCCCAGGCTCTGGATGATGCAGAGGTTCACGAAAACGGCCGTGTGCTGGTGGTTACCCCTGCCGGCTATGCGCTGATGAAGAAGTGCAAGGATATCACTATGGAGACCAACGTGGGCAATGAGCTGCGGCTCCAGGGCGTGATCGGTATTCTGGACGGCATGAACGTGCAGAAGATCCCTGCTAACCGGCTGCCTAAGGGCTTTGGTTTCATGATCGCACATCCCTGCGCCACGGTGGCACCTGTGAAGCTGGAGGACTACAAGATTCACGAGAATCCCCCTGGTATCTCCGGTTCTCTGGTGGAAGGTCGTATCGTGTACGATGCGTTTGTCCTGGATAACAAGGCAAAGGCTATCTACTACCAGGCTCAGCCTGTGGCAGAGGCTTAATGCAATAAGGCAGGAGGGGCGTGCAGGCGGTGCTTGTGCGCCCCTTTTTTAATTCATCACAGGAGGTATCTACATGGGCGGATGGGGTAGCGGTGGGCGCAATAAGACCCACGGAACAGTTGAGCAATACAGCCGGATCGATAGCTTTGAGCTGGGGCGGTACCTGAATGAAGCTGATGACGAGGACGATTTGCTTTATGTATATGATCCTGTTTTCTATGGATCCAACCGGTTCCGGCTGCATTGGGTGGAAGGCGTAGACGGTACCAGATCCCGGCTATATTTCGGCTGCCCTCAGTGCCGGCGTAGGGTGCGGTATTTATATGCCCGTGGTGCTGGCTATGTGTGCCGGTGCTGCCTGGGGGCTAACTATCAGAGCCAGCAGCTCAGGCCGTGGACAATTGAGGATGTACGGCGCCGGATGCGTAAGATCGTGGAGGATCAGCTGGGGTATACCCGATGGAAGCACGATAACCCCAAGTGCCAGATCAATGAGCTGGAGATCATCCCCAAACCCCGGTATATGCGCTGGGCGAAATACAGCGCTCTGATGATGGAATTCCGGGAGCTGCAGAACGAATACTGGAGGGCATTCCTCCAGGAATACCCCTTTGCAGTATCGCCGGAAATGCTGGCCGCTTTGAGTGGCTATTTGTGAGGAGAATTGTATGGACTGGAAAAGTGTTGCAATGGAGAAACTGCGTGATCACGAGGCGAAGCGGCGGGCTTTGGAGAGCATACCGCTGGAGCTTGCTCAGATAGAATCCAGCATGACCAGCATCCGCAGCAGTCGGGCTGACGGCACGCCGGTGAAGGGTGGCGGATCCGGCTATGAGGATCGAATGCTGGGCCTGATTGTGAAGAAGCAGGAGCTGGAGGACAACCTGGATCGTGCGCAGTTATGCGTTGATATGGTGACCGGTGCGCTTCAGACCCTCAACCAGGAAGAGCGGCTGATCCTGGATCGATTCTACATTAACGCCGCCAAGGGGAATGTTGACCGGCTCTGTGGCGAGTTGTGCCTGGAACAGTCTTCGGTGTATAGGCGCAAAGATGCCGCCCTCCGGAAGTTCACTATTGCACTGTACGGGGTCACGGAGAGCTGAAAAGTTTTCCCTTATATTTTCCCTTTAGTTTCCTTTGAAATCTGAATTATGGCTGTTTTGGTGGTCTAAATGGGGCAAAATAGCACATAATGGACGCAATAAAAGCCAAAACCAGAGAGGTGGGCAATTCGAGTCCTGCCTCCGCAACCAGATCGAGTAGTCGTAACGGATTTCGTTGCGACTACTTTTTTATTTTAGTCTGTTATGTTCTCTCGTACCATAAGTCAAGCCTTGCTTTCGGTCGATAGCAAGGATTCGTTTATGTCCTTAGATTGATGGGGTGTGATGGCGCACAAATGCGATTTTGTTATTTTGCGTTGATAATATCTTTGGAATGGTGTTGTTTTCGTTTCGATAATATGATATGATACAAAAAGTGTACAAACAAATGCATATTGTAAAAAAGAAAAGGGGTATAGCTTGATGACTGATATCACAAAACGCAGTTTGGCTCTGCTGCTGGCACTGGTGCTGTGCCTGAGCCTGATGCCCGCTGCCTTGGTTCATGTAGAGGCTGCCACGGTTAATTATGTTTATGATTCTACCGGCAAATACATCTACAACTGGGGTACCCGCGGAACAACCGCAACTTTCCTTTCCCCCAAGGCGGAAGCATTTTACTCCGGCAAGAATACTTATGATACACTCTCTGCGCTGGCCGGCGGAACCGGAACTTCCGATGCGCCCAAAAGTGCGCTGTTTGCAGCTCTTCAGAAGCTCATGAAGGATGCGCACACCCACCAGACCAGCTATCAGGAAACTAAGAACCTGTACCAGTACACCGACTGCCAGAACAATGGCGGAAAGATCTCTTCTTTCTACTCCGGCAAGGCCATTGGTCCTACTTGGGACGGCTCTTTCAACCGGGAGCACACCTGGCCCAACAGTAAGGGCTTGGGTGGCAATGATGAAAACGACATCATCATGCTCCGTCCCACTTCTACCCAAGAAAACTCTGCTCGCGGCAATACTGCCTATGGTCAGAGCAGTGGCTACTACAATCCCAACAGCGAGTCCAGCACGTTGGATCTGCGTGGCGATGTCGCCCGTATCTTTTTGTATGTCTACGTCCGTTGGGGTAATGTCAACGGCAACGGCTCGTATACCACCTGGGGCTCCAGAGGCGTGATGGAAAGCTTGGATGTGCTGCTCCTATGGATGGAGCAGGACCCCGTAGATACCTGGGAGCTGGGCCGCAATGACGCTGTTCAGGCCATTACCGGCACGCGTAACGTCTTTGTTGACTATCCCGAATTTGCATTCCTGCTCTTCGGCGCAGAGATGCCTACACAGATGTCTACGCCTTCCGGCGAGGCTTCCGGCACTGTCAGTTGCCAGCACAAATATGTGGCAAGCACCACTGTTGCCGCTACCTGTACCACTGACGGTTACACTGTTTACAAATGCTCCCTGTGCTCCAAGAGCTATCAGGGTGACAAGGTTCCTGCCGGACACAAATACGTCAACGGTGTTTGCGCTGCCTGCGGTGCTGCCCAATTTGGCGTCATCGACAAACCTGTTGTGGGCACGCCGTACAAGTTC
>JBGVJN010000100.1:0-14971 GCA_045129455.1 Faecousia sp.
GAGGTTCCATGGCAAGCATCTTTCCCAGCAGCACCAGACTGCCGGCAGCCTTCTCTTCTTTATCGGTAAGGCGTTCCGCTTCTTCTGTGGCATTCTTGACCGCCAGTTCCACCAGGCGCACATTGTCACCTCGCTGGGGGACACGCAGGTGGATACGGTGGGCATACTCCTGCTCCAGAAGCTGACCAGTCAGCTCCAGATCGTCAAAAGTAAAGGGCAGCAAAATGTGCTTCGGCGCCATACCACGACTGAGATAATACTGCAGCAGAAGGCTGCCAACGGCCGCATGAGAATCATCCGGCCTGGGAAAGACCTCATAATCTTTATCCAGCAGATTGCCACCGGAGAAATGGAGCACCGCAAAGCAAGCCTTTGTCTCGGTCTCGCCGTAGCCGATCACATCCGTATCCGCAAGGGAAAGGGCCGTGACCAGCTGCTTCTGTCCCAGCGCCTGTACAGCGTTGAGCCTGTCCCGCAGGCTGGCGGCCAGCTCAAATTCCAGGTTATCGGATGCTTCCAGCATTTGCTGGCGGATTTGGTCGGAAACCGCCTTATAATTTCCCTGCAGCAGCTGCCGTGCCTGCTCCATCCGCAGGCGGTATTCTTCCTTGGGCTTGGGCATCTGGCACCAGCCGGCACACTGATTCATGTGATAGTTAAGGCAGGGTCTTCCCTTCCCCAGATCCCTGGGGAACTCCTTGCCGCAATCCGGAAGCTTCAGCGTCATGCGGATGGCTTCCAGAATACTATTGGTCACGCCGCGGCTGCCGTAAGGGCCGTAGTAGGCAGCGCCATCGGCCGCGGGCTTGCTGACCATGGTGATCTTTGGGAATTCCTGCTTCATATCCAGACGCAGGTAGGGATAACCCTTATCATCCTTCAAAAGGATATTGTATTTTGGCTGGTAACGCTTGATCAGCGAGCATTCCAGCACCAGTGCCTCAAATTCCGAGGCAGCAACAATGACCTCAAACCGGTGGATCCTGCTGACCATCATCCGGGTCTTGGGGGTATGGGATGCCGTATCCTGGAAGTACTGGCTGACACGGTTTTTCAGTTTTTTGGCTTTGCCTACATAGATGACAGTATCTGCCTTATCCCGCATGATATACACGCCGGGCTCCATAGGCAGGCTCAGGGCACGGTCTTTCAGTTCCTCAAAGATCATATTATCTCCATAAAAAACGCCTCAATGCAAGTCCTGCGGCCGCATTGAGGCATCTTTACTACTGAATATCAATAAACATCCCGCTGGAGCAGTTCTTCCAGCGCCTTGACAGCTGCCTCAGCATCGGTGCCCATAGCGGTAAGGGTTACGACCGCACCGGTGATGATCCCAAGGGACATAATACCCAGCAGGCTCTTCGCATTCATCTTTCTGCTGCCGGATTCGACCCAAATGCTGCATTCAAACTCGTTCGCCTTCTGGACAAAATATGTAGCCTGGCGGTTATGCAGACCGGATTCGCAGCGTACAACGACTTCTTTACTGATCATATGCAAACACTCCTTTTGATCGGCATTTGCCAATCATCTGCATATATGATACCCAAAATCGCTCGAAATGTCAACACCATTTCGTCACGAAAACCGATTCAGCGGAATCGCACAGGAAAAACGATAATATCGTCACCGAAACTCAGCAATTGTCACACCATCTTCGCCCTCGCCGTATACACCCAGGCGGAAGGTCTTGACGAACTTGTTCTTTTTCAGCTCCTGATGCACGGCACTGCGCAGTACACCGGTACCCTTACCGTGAATGATCCGCACAGAGGACAGATTGGAGCGCATGGCTTCATCCATGTACCGCTGCAGTACACACACCGCCTCCACAGCGTCCATGCCACGAAGATCCACTTCCGATGCCATAGCGGCCATCTTCATTTCCCGGCCGGAATGGGCAGGACGGCCCTTGGTCTTATAGGGATTATCATTTTCCAGCAGGTACACCTCGTCGGGCTTGGCATTGAGCTTCAAAATACCCGCCTGGAGCTGATAGGTCCCATCCTTGTTGATGGCGATAACGCTGGCCTTGGTACCCAATTTCAGAAGTTCCACAGTATCGCCCACCAAAATTCCACGGGTGGGCTGGGGACGCTCCACTTTCTGCTGACCGGCACGGATCTTGCTTTCTGCTTCATTCAGATCCCGGCGCAGCTGCGCCTGGCGCTGATTGATTCCGGTGGTGTCAGCGCCCTCCGTCAGTTGCTTTCGCAGAGCCTTCAGCTCCTCGGAAGCGGCATTGGCCGTGCGGCGGGCATCCTCGATGATCTGCTGCGCCTCCCGGCGGGCAGCTTCCATAGCCCGTTCCTTTTCCTTTTGCAGCTGGGCGCTGTACTCCTCACTTTGCTTCTTGATCTTGGCGGTCTGCTGCCGCAGCTGCTCCGCCTCATATCGGGCAGCCTCCATCTGCTGGCGCTGCTGTTCCAGCTGAGAAAGCACATCCTCAAAATCACGGTCGCTTTTGCTGACCATATCCGCCGCTTCCTTCAGTATATCCTCCGAAAGACCCAACTTGCGGGAAATAGCAAAGGCATTGGACTTACCAGGGATGCCGATGAGCAGCTTATAGGTGGGCTGCAAGGTCTCCACATTGAATTCGCAGGAGGCATTGATCACCCCGGGCGTGCGCATAGCATAAAGCTTCAGCTCCGCATAGTGGGTGGTTGCCACAACGGAAGAGCCCATCTTCCGGCAAAACTCGATCAAAGCGGTAGCCAGAGCAGCACCCTCTGCAGGATCTGTGCCGGCACCCAGCTCGTCAAACAGTACCAAGGTGCGGTCATCACACTGGGCAACGATATCTACAATGGTGCGCATATGGCTGGAGAAGGTGGAAAGGCTCTGAGCAATGGACTGCTCATCGCCGATATCCGCCAGGATCGCATCATAGGTGGACAGGATACTCCCATCCCCTGCCGGAATATGCAGACCACACTCCGCCATCAGTGTCAGCAAGCCAATGGTCTTAAGGGTCACCGTCTTGCCGCCGGTATTGGGGCCTGTGATGATCATAGAGTCAAAATCCGTGCCCAGATGCAAGGAGATGGGCACTACGGCCTTGGGATCGATGAGAGGATGCCGGGCATTGCGCAGCTCCACCCTGCCCTGATCGTTCATCAGCGGCGCCCAGGCACGCATCCGGAAGGCAAGCTTCGCCTTGGCAAAGATCACATCCAGATCGATGAGCAGGCGCACATCCATGTTGATATCTTCCCGGTGGGCTGCCGCCTCCGCGGAAAGCTCAGCAAGGATCCGTTCGATCTCCTTCTTCTCCTTCAGTTCCAGTTCACGCAGGGCATTGTTGGCGTTCACTGCGGACATGGGTTCCACAAAATAGGTGGAGCCGGTGGCGGATACATCATGCACAAGACCGGGAACGTCGTTTTTGCATTCACTCTTCACAGGCACCACATAGCGGCCCTGACGGATGGTGATGATCGGCTCCCGGAGAAATTTGGAGTATGCGGGAGATGAAATAACCTTTTGCAGACTATCACGGATCTTGCCCGCCTGGATTCGCATATGACGGCGGATATCCGAAAGCTCCGGGCTTGCGTTGTCAGCGATCTCTTCCTCGCTGAGGATAGCGCCGCTGATCCGGTCTTCCAGGTATTTGTTAGGCACAAGGCAGCGGAACATGGGATCCAGCACGGTAGCCTTGTCCTCTTCGTCACAGTAGCTTTTCACCGTCCGGGCGCAGCGAAGCACACCTGCGATCCGCAGCAGCTCGATGGGCTGCAGGCTGCCGCCCCGTTCTGCACGCTCCAAAGACTCAGAAACATCCGTTACCTCGCCAAAGGCCGGATTGCCTTTTCTGGTTGCAAGATCGGATGCAGCTGTGGTCTGCTGCAGCATCAGCTGCACATCCTCAAGATCAGAGCTGGGACGCAGGCGCAGACAGGCTTCCTTGCCTTCCCGGCTGCCGGCACATTCTGCCAGCAGCTGAAGCACCTGGTCAAGCTCCAGCTTGAGAAGCGATTTTTCGTATAATTCAGACATTTTTGTCTCCTATATCAGAAGTGATTTGTAAAAATCCAGTGTAGAGAAGCCCCGCTCCAATTGTGTGGTGAGGTACGCCTCCGTCACGCCGGCCAACTGCTGCAGATTCTCCTGCCCCAGCTGAAAGGAAAAGAGCTTCTTTGCGTCGCAATAAACTATGTATTCCATCGCCCGGACTGTACCTGCTGACACAGGCATACGGATCCCGGTGGAATCGGCGCTTCGGCAGCTGCTGCACTCCAGGCAGCCTGCGGAAAGATCAAACCGATCCGGCTGTGGATTTCCGCATCGATGGCAGCCGGAAAGATCCGGCATATAGCCAGCCAGGGAGGCTGCTCGCAGCTCAAATACCGCCTTCACCTTCGCTTCTTCCATACCAAGATCCGAAAGGGCGTGCAGACAGTTGAGTACCAGGCTCAGCAGCTCCGGGTTAGGCAGATCCTCCTGGCACAGCACCTCCGCAGCCTGGGCAAAATAAGTACCCAGAGAAAGCTTGCAAAGATCCCGGCGCAGGTTTTGGAACAACTGCACGGAATGGGCTTCATTGATCGTAAACTGGTTTTTGTATTCAAATAATGTATACTCACCGTAGGCCAGGAGCTGGCAGGGTGCCACCAGAGGGCTGTTCTTCCGCCGCAGACCTCTGGCCTTTACGGTAAGTTTTCCGTTGTCAGGCGTCAGCAGCGTCAGCAGAGCGTCACGGTCATTGTAGTCCGTGACCCGAAGCACCAAGCCCTTGGTAGTCAGGTACATCCGTTACCTCCGATTTTCGGGCTTTGGAAAACATAAGGTATGCTTCCGGTGCGCCCGTTTCCAAAAATAGATGCCAGTAATCCATTGCGTTCATCTTCATCCCTCCGCTGCTAGGATTTGCAGCCGGGAGGATGCTTAGCCATGGAAATTATTCGCTGTAGCCAAAATTGCGCACCAGGAAGTCGCTGTCACGCCAGTTCTCCTTGACCTTGACCCAGGTGGTCAGATACACCTTGGTGCCCATGAATTTCTCGCAATCGCTGCGGGCCATGGTGGAGATCTTCTTCAGCATAGCGCCTTGCTTGCCGATGATGATGCCCTTGTGGCTGGCTTTTTCGCAGTAGATAGTAGCATCGATGTCGATGATGCCGTTTTCCCGCTCGGAGAACTTGGTGATCTCCACTGCAGTGCCATGGGGGATCTCCCGATCCAGACACCACAGGAGCTTTTCACGGATGATCTCCGCCATCACCTGCCGCTCCGGCTGATCCGTAGTCAGATCCTCCGGGAACAGGAAGGGGCTTTCCACCGCGTACTTTTCGCACTGGGCAAGCAGCGCCTCCACACCGTCGCCGGTCTTGGCGGAAATAGGGATGATGGCATCAAATTCTGCCGCCTGGGAGTAAAGGGCGATCACTTCCAGCAGCGTATCCTTCTCCACAGTATCGATCTTGTTGATGGCCAGGATCGCGGGACAATTGCTGCCCTTGATCTTTTCCAGCAAGCCCTCCTCCTGGGGGCCGATGGAAGCGATGGGTTCTACCACAAGGACGGTAAGATCCACATCCGCAATGGATTCCCGGGCCACATTGACCATGTAATCGCCCAGTTTGGTACGGGCACGGTGATAGCCGGGGGTATCCACAAAAACGAACTGGGTATCGCCCTTGGTGACGATGCCACAGATCCGGTTACGGGTAGTCTGAGGCTTATTGGAAACAATGGCGATCTTCTCGCCAACAAGGTAATTGGTCAGCGTGGACTTGCCCACATTGGGTCGTCCTGCGATGGTGATCATAGCGGTTTTTGTATTCATAGTATTATCTCCTAAGTGCAGTTAAGTAAAATCGATCAAGCGATCACCCTTGTATTTCAGCATACCGGTCTCACCGATCCGATAGCCTCCATAGGAAAGCTCCGAAACATAGAAAGAGCGCTTTTTATCTCCCATAGAGAAAGTTACGGCATATCTTGTGTGCTTGCCTGTGCCGGAATACTTGGAAAAAGTATCGACCTTTTGCTTGTGAACAACGGTTGCCTTCGCCGTCATAACTGGCGCGTAAAAATTCTTCAGATACCGGAATCCCACGGCAATGCCCAACAGGGCAAAGATGGCAAAATATACATAAGCTACCGGATTCTCTGGCATGGTTATCTCCTTTGCATCAGTTGCGCTGCATACCGGGAATGGTGGCGGCGATGGCCTCTTCCCGCTGGCGCATCTGGGCCTTCATCGGGCCTTCATCCAGGTGGTCATAGCCCAAAAGATGAAGCATGGAGTGGATCGTAAGATACCCCACTTCCCTCTTTACGCTGTGGCCGAATTCCTTTGCCTGGGCAACGGCACGCTCCAGGGAGATGCACATATCCCCCAACGGACACAGATCCGTTTCAAAGTCCAGATATTCCTCCCAATCCTCCGGAGGCTGACCGGGGATCAGCTCAAACATGGGAAAGCTCAGCACATCCGTGGGCTTGTCGATGTTCCGGCTGGCCTTGTTGATCGCATGAATGCCCTTGTCATTGGTCACCAGCACATTGATTTCGCAGTCCGCTTCGATCCCTTCTTCCCGCAAGGTTGCTTCCACACATTTGCTGATGATGGAAGCAATGGAGGGCTGCCGAAGGGTGAAGCACTCAAAAGTCATATTGATCTTATTTCCCATATTCTTTCTTCCTCTGATACCGGCCCTGGAACTGCTGTGCCGGTCTTTCGTTTTCTTTTTTCTTTTCCGCCTTTTCGTAGGCGTTGATGATCTCCTGCACCAGGGCGTGGCGCACCACATCCGCAGATGTCAGCCGGCAGATAGCGATATCCCGCACATCCTCCAGCACCCGTACCGCATCCTTCAGACCGGACACCTTATCATCCGGCAGGTCGATCTGGGTCACATCGCCGGTGATGACGATCCTGGAGCCAAATCCAAGGCGGGTAAGGAACATTTTCATCTGCTCCCGGGTGGTATTCTGAGCTTCATCCAAAATGATAAAGCTATCATCCAGCGTACGGCCTCGCATATAAGCCAGAGGAGCCACTTCGATGAAGCCACGCTCCTGGTACTTCTGGAATGTTTCCGGGCCCAGCATGTCAAACAGGGCGTCATACAGGGGCCGCAGGTACGGGTCTACCTTGTTCTGCAGATCGCCGGGAAGGAAGCCAAGCCGCTCACCGGCTTCCACGGCAGGCCGGGTTAGAATAATCCGGTTCACCGTCCGCTCACGGAAAGCGGCCACCGCAGCAGCCACGGCAAGATAGGTCTTGCCGGTGCCGGCAGGACCAACACCAATGGTGATGGTGTTGCTCTGGATCGCCTTCATGTATTTCTGCTGACCTACGGTCTTGGCTTTGATGGGCTTGCCCTTAGCAGTAATGCACACTACATCCTTGGCCATTTGGGCCACCTGGTCATCATTACCCTCACGGACAAGGGTGATCAGATAGCGCACCCGCTGCTCATCGATCTGCTCTCCGCGGGAAGCCAAAGAAAGCAGACCTTCCAGAGTACGCACCGCTTTGTCGGCAGCCTCCTCGTCACCGGTGACCTTCAGCTCCGTGCCACGGTTAACGATGGAAACGCCCAACGCTTCCTCGATCCGCTTGATATTCTCATCGAAAGAGCCAAAGACCGCGATCAGATCCTCTACCCTTTCGGCATTTACGATTCTTTCAGTAGTATTAGCCATGCGCAGTAAAAATCTCCTCGTTACGGGATCGTCCGATCATTTCCAGACAATCGTAATTTCCTGTCAGAAGCCAGATGTCTTCCCCTTCCGTCAGCGCTTCTTCCTTCCCACGGATCGTACCAGCGATCATCTGCTGCTGCAGATAGCGGGAAGAAAAGCCTTCCAGAAGTACTTGTGCCTCCTGTGCATCCAAAAGGCTGGGCGCATCCTCACAGGATATCCAAACCTCTTTCACGATGCAAACCGGCAAATGAAATCCACCCGGCAGGGTCACATAGTTTTCCTCGTACATTTTAACACAACCGGCAGGTGAAATTCCACTACCTTTGAATAAATTTATGCGAAATTTTCCGAAAATCACGGAATATTTTTCAGTCCTGCTGCCTGGATCGGTTCTCTTGTGAGTTTCCCGGAGCGTTGCTGTCTGTAATTGGCGCTGAGTCACGGCAAAAATCTCCCCATCTGCCCTTTCTGCCCGGATGGAGATCCCACAATCGGTATAGCCGGAGATCAGCACCTGGCCGGCTTTCACCGCCTGTCCAACCTTACAGGCAGCACTGCCTCTCAGTACCGTCATCTGCGTGATCACCCCATCCTGAGTGGCAATGATGCTGCTGACACCGGAATTTTTCTCAGGCTGGCGGATCACCTCCCGCTCCTTTACAGAGATCACTGCCACGCAACCGTAAGTATTGACGCCTGCCCACTGAAGCTGGGGCATTGCCTCCAAAAGCGCATTCTTCATTTTCTCACTTCGCACTTCCCGACGCACAGCCCCAAAATGAATGCCGCACTGCTGCGCCATATGCAGGATCTGCCTTTGCGGTAGGTTAATGTTTCCTTCTACCCGAACGAACAGGATCCTGCCGGAAATGAAATTTCCCAGAATCAGTAAAAGCAGAATACCAAACAGTAAAACCGGGCGAGATAGCAGCAAACGAAATCTCCAAAACAACCCTCTTCTGCGAAGCAGCTTCCAGGAACAACCTTTTCGGTCACACAAATGTCCCAGGGTTTTTAGATCCCGTCTTTGGATGCGCAATATCACAGTCATAGCATCTTCGTCCACAGTGTCAAAGATGGTAAGCCCGGCATTGCAAAGCTGCGTGATGATCCCGGCAGGATCCGCGCAGGTGATACTTACCTCCACCATGCCGCTCAGCGATTGCCAAAGGTCCATCTACCGCTCCCCTCCTGTCAGACGCACATCCTCGATCGTCCCGGTGATGATGATCTGGGTCTTGGTCATTCGTTGCAGCTCCAATCTGCTGCCGCTGACGCTGACTGTACCATTTTTCACCTTCACACAGATCTGGCTCCTTCCGTAGCCGATCACTCCGCAGTGATGCTCGATCAACACCCGCCGGTTCCCTGCGATCTCCACCAGCGCCAGCCCAGGCATCGTCTCATCGGGAAGATCCGAGATCTGCGCAAGTTTATGGATCAGTTCCTTCTTTCTGTCCATCCGTACCCCTCCTTTTGGAAAATCATATGACCCAGGTGGGATGATTTATCCCCCGAGGACATAGAATCTTCCGAGGTGATATCATTGAACAGAAGGACTTTGACCTGCATCGCCGCAGCGTTGACCATGCTGATACTGATCCTGGACGCAAAGACCGCGCTATCAGGTGCCGTTGAAGGAGTACAGCTATGCATACAGGTAGTGATACCGTCACTGCTGCCTCTTTTCTTCCTGTCGATCTTTCTGACAGACGCCTTAAGCAGCATATCCACTGGGTTCTTAACTCCCCTGGGAAGATTCTGCAGGATCCCTGGAAACACGCAGGCACTGCTGGTCTTAGGGCTTCTGGGCGGATATCCTACAGGGGCGCAAAGCGTGGCGGAAGCCTATCGGGCAGGACATTTGAGCAAGGAAGACGGAAAGCGCCTGCTGGGCTTTTGCAGCAATGCAGGGCCAGCTTTTGTATTCGCTATGGGAGCAACACAGTTTCAAGATCCCCGCATACCTATGGTACTTTGGCTGATCCATATCCTGTCCGCTTTGATCACAGGGCGCATCCTGCCCAGTTTCAATTCCAAAATTACCGCACTTCCACCAAAGAATAGCAGCATCTCACCGACGGCAGCTATGGGAAAGACCCTTCGCACACTAGGCTTTGTCTGCGGTTGGGTGATCTTGTTTCGGGTACTGCTGACATTTATGGATCGGTGGTTTCTTTGGTATATTCCGGAAGAGCTTCGCACAGCCATCCACATCTTCCTGGAGCTTGCCAACGGCTGCGCCGAACTGAACCGTATCACCAACGAGGGACTTCGCATGATGCTCTTTTCCGCAGGCCTTGGTTTTGGCGGTATTTGTGTGCTGATGCAGACAGTTTCCGTTACGGGATCGTTGGGTCTCGGAATGTATCTTCCAGGAAAGCTGATCCAATGCGTCTTAAGCCTGCTCCTTACCTGGCTCTGGCAGCGAATGACCTTTTCTGATCCTGTGAAAAATGTGGTCATCATCCCTCTGGCTGCAGTCATTTTAGCCGCAGCTATGGTTTTCCTGTACAAATCAGAAAAAAGGGGTAGAAATTCAGCACTTCTTCGTGTATAATCATAGCAATACGCAACGGAGGTCAAAGTATGCTGTTCAGAAAGAAGATCGAAAGATCCTGCTCCTATTGTCTTCACGGCACCAAGCTGAATGATGAGCAGGTGCTTTGCATCAAAAAAGGTATCGTCTCTTCCTGCGGTGGCTGCCGAAAATTTGCCTACGACCCTTGCAAGAGAATTCCGCCCCGTCCCAAGGCGCTGGATTTCAGCAAGTACGACGAGGAAGATTTCAGCCTGTAAAGTAAAAACGGAAAGTGATCAACTCACTTTCCGTTTTTTTGTTTATTCAAAGCGCTCAGCCACATCCCGAAGAAGCTTGCGGATGCTCAGCTGCTGCGGGCAGATCTTCTCACACTGACCGCACACAATGCAATCCGAGGCTTTTCCAAACTCACAATCCAGCCGGGAATATTCTTCGCTTGTGGCGTCCTGGCGGTTGTAGAGAGCGAAATACTGAGGGATCGCAATATTCTGGGGGCAGACTGCCGTGCAGTAGAAGCAGGATGTACAGGGGATCTTGATCTCACCGCTGATCATTTTGGCTGCCATATGGACCATATCCAGCTGCTTTTCATCCAGAGGTACAAAAGATTGCATATAGCCTGTATTGTCCAGCAGCTGATCCATATTGCTCATGCCGCTCAGTACCATAAACACATTGTCGAGGCCTGCGGCAAACCGGACCGCCCAGGAAGGAACGCTCACAGCAGGATCTGCCTTGGTAAACATTTCCTTGACCGCATCCGGCACATTGGCCAGAGTACCGCCCTTCACCGGCTCCATGATGATGATCTGCTTGCCATGCTTGCAGGCAACCTCATGACACAGCCGGGACTGGACCTTCTCGCTTTCCCAGTCCAGATAATTGATCTGCAGCTGCACCAGCTCCACCTCAGGATGCTCCGTCAGCACCTCATCCAGAAGCTCAGCGCTTCCGTGGAAGGAAAAACCGGCTTTGCCGATGAGACCGGCAGCCTTCTTTTCCTGCAGCCACCCAAAGCAATCCAGCTCCCGGAAGGTCTGGATATTGCTGGGTCCGATGGCGTGGAGAAGGTAATAGTCAAAATACTGTAATCCTGTCTTGTTCAGCTGCTCAAAGAAGATCTTGTCCCGGTCTTCCTTCGTCTTGAGCATGTAAGAGGGCAGCTTGGAGGTGACCGTGAAGCTTTCTCTGGGATGACGCAGGGTCAGTGCTTCCTTGACAGCGCACTCGCTCTTACCTTCGCAGTACATCCATGCAGTATCAAAATAGGTAAAGCCCCGTTCCAGGAACTTGTCCACCATGTCCTTCAGCTGAGCCATATCGATGCTGCCGCCGTCATTGGGATCTGTCAGCGGAAGACGCATCAAACCGAAGCCAAGTTTTTTAGCCATATCTTTCTCTCCTTTACTGTATCATCGCCAGGAAATCATCCTCGGAAAGGATGGGGATCCCCAGCTCCCGGGCCTTCTTTTCTTTCGAGCCTGCATTCTCGCCAACCACCACATAGGTAGTCTTCTTGGAAACGGAGCCGGCTGCCTTTCCACCGAAAAGCTCGATCTTTTCCGTTGCCTCATCCCGGGTAAACTTGCTCAGCGCACCTGTCAGCACGAAGGTCATGCCGGCAAAACGGGTATCGGAGACGACTCTCTTGCTATCAAAATTCACCCCGGCTTCTTTCAAACGACGGATCATATGCTGAGATTGGGGCGAAGCAAACCAATCCGCAATATTGGCAGCTGTGATCTCACCCACATCGCTGACCTGCGTCAGCTCCTCCACCGTGGCATTCATCAGCGCATCCAGAGAGCCAAACTGAGACGCAAGGATCTTGCCGGTCTTGGCACCCACATTGCGGATACCCAATGCATAGATCAGCCGGCTCACATCCTGCTGCTTACTGCTCTCTATGGCGGCAAGCAGCTTTTTCGCGGCGGTGTCTCCCTTCTGCCACAGGCTCTTCATCTCTTCCAGCGAAAGATAATAGATGTCCGCAGGAGACTTCAGCAAACCTTTTTCGATCAGTGCATCCACGATGGCAGCGCCAAGGCCTTCGATATCCATGGCATCCCGGCTGACAAAATGGGCAATGTTTCTGGACAGCTGAGCGGGGCATTCCGCACCGGTGCAGCGGATAAAAGCTCCGTCCTCATCCTTCTGTGTGGCAGCGCCGCACACAGGGCAGATCGACGGCAACCGGAACGGCGCAGCACCTGCCGGCCGCTTGGAGATATCCACCTCCAGGATCTCGGGAATGATCTCGCCGGCCTTGCGGATCAGCACCGTATCGCCGATACGGATATCCCGCTCAGAAATAAAATCCTGGTTGTGGAGCGTAGCATTGGTCACAGTAGTACCGGCCAGACGCACCGGCCGCACCACTGCCTTAGGGGTCAGCACGCCGGTACGGCCTACCTGCACAACGATATCCTCGACCACTGTCGGCTTGATCTCCGGAGGATACTTATAGGCCACCGCCCACTTGGGGAATTTGGCGGTAGCACCCATCCGGTCCCGCAGGGAAAGTTCATTGACCTTGATCACAGCGCCGTCGATATCGCAACTGAGCTTTTCCCGGTCTTCATTGATGGACATCACATAGTCCACAACAGCGGAAGCTGCCCTCAGGATCTTCGCGTCGATGACCTTAAAACCCAGATCCCGCAGATACTGCAGCGACTCACCGTGGCTGAGGAACTCTACGCCCTCTGCCAGCTGCACATTAAAGATCAGAATATCCAGCTTGCGCTGGGCAGCGATCTTGGGATCCAGCTGCCGCAGAGAGCCTGCGGCGGCATTTCGGGGGTTGGCAAAGAGAGGCTTCCCTTCGGCCTCCTGTCGCTCATTGAGCTGATGGAAGCTCTTTTTGGGCATAAATACCTCACCCCGTACGATAATCCGGGAGGGCGCACCGGTCAGCACCATAGGAATGGAGCGGATGGTCTTAAGATTTTCCGTAACATCTTCTCCCACATTGCCGTCGCCTCTGGTGGCGCCACGGACGAATCGTCCGTCCACATATTCCAAAGCAACAGAAAGGCCGTCGATCTTCGGTTCTACGGAAAACTCCGCCTGGGGATACTCCGCCAGGGTCTTCTCCAGAAATTCAGTCAGTTCCTCCGGGGAAAATACATCCTGGAGGCTCATCAGCGGCACATCGTGAGTCACCTTTTCAAACTTACTCAGCGCCTCACCACCCACACGCTTGGTGGGAGACTCCGGCAATGCAAGCTCCGGGTGAGCAGCTTCCAGCTCCTCCAGTTCCCGCAGCAGCCGGTCATACTCAAAGTCCGGCATGGTGGGGTCATCCAGCACATAATACCGGTGATTTGCGTCGTTGAGCAGCTTCGTCAGCTGCAAGATTCTCTCTTTCGGGTCCATATTATCCTCCCGTATCGAAAAATGTATCGGGTACCTGGCCAACGATGATCGTCTCCGCAACCACCACCTGGCTGCTGACCGTGAAGCTTTCACTTCTTCCCAGCACCAGTATGGATACATCCACACTGATCTCCATGGTCAGCTGCTGCAGAGTCTGATTGATCCCCGCCTCTGTAAAAAAGCTTTCAAAGGCAGCGTCAGAATTGCGAATGGACAGAATATCCACCGGGATCTGAGGTCCTCTGCCGGCTAGCATTTCCGGAAGGATCAGGTTCCCCACCGGGATCCCCAGGCGGGCATTGTCCATCTCCAGGATCTCATCGTTGATAATGTTGAGGATCGCCGTCTTCAACCGGTTCACCTCGATCATATTGGTCTTCAGCGCCGTGATCTTTCCATCCAGATCCTTTTCAAAGTAGACGATCCGATCGTACTGGATGTTTCCCAGTTCGATTTGACGATCAATAGCGTCATTGATCAGATCCGAGGTGGCATTGATCACCTGGGTCTGGGCAAGGCTGCGTATGGTCTGGTGGTATCGGCTGCGGAAAAAAGAAAGCATCAGCAGGCTGACCACCGTGATCACAAATAGGATCCTTAAAAGCTTATAGGCTATGCGTCGCATAATACCACCCCTGTGGAGCTTATGCGTCAAAAATGGAAAAATTACAGTTTCTTCATGTGGGCTGAGGCGGTCTTCGCCATCAGCTTCTTGGTGCCGATCTGGTCAAAGGCGATCTCCAGCAGCGCATCGCCGCCCATCTTCACTACCGACAATACCATTCCCCTGCCGAAGGCGGTGTGGCTGACCATATCTCCCTTGGAAAGCTCGATCACAGGAGCCTTCGGGGCTGCCGGCGCCGTATAGGTAGGTACATAGGAGCTGTATCTGGGCGTTTCCTGCCGGAAAGTTCCGTAGGAAGCGGCAGGTCTGTTGGGAATGCCACCCTTTTTCACGATCTCATCTGCCGGCAGTTCCTTCAGGAAGCGGCTTGCCATGGCAGCAGAGGTGCGGCCGTAAAGCATGCGCTGATGGGCATGGGTAATGGTCAAAGTCTTCTTGGCTCTTGTGATGGCAACATAGCAAAGGCGTCGCTCCTCTTCCATCTCTTCCCTGTCACCAATGGCACGCATTCCGGGGAATAGTCCATCCTCGAAGCCAACAAGGAACACATGGGGAAATTCCAGACCTTTGGATGAGTGCATGGTCATCATGACCACCGCATCGTCCCCTTCGTTGTACTGCTCAATGTCCGTGTAAAGAGCGATCTCCTCCAGGAAGCCCGCAAGGCTGGGAGTATCCGCATTTTCCACATATGCATGGATGCTGGATTTCAATTCCCGCACATTTTCCAGCCGGGTGCGGTTTTCCTCCGTATCCTTGGC
>JBGVJN010000101.1:0-11896 GCA_045129455.1 Faecousia sp.
GGTGGAGGGCTCGGTTGTCTGAACTGTGGCATTGGGCGTGGTGTTCACGCAGCCAAACAAAGAACAGACAAGGATCAGTGCCAACAAACCTGCTGTGATCTTTTTCATGTGTTTACCTCCCTGTCGTAATATCAACATGTAGCGACTGCTATAAAAAGCATAGCATGAATTGGGAAAAATTGCAATCTATTTATAGATGTCGGAAAGAAGGAAACACGGTGCTGTTTGCTCTCACTGCAAAAAGGCTTGACCAAGATGGTCAAGCCTTTTTGTGTTCTCTGTCAAAGTTATGGATCCAGTCTGCCTTCAGGAAGTAGATCAAGAAGATGATACTGCTAAGCGTCCAGGTGATGGGATATGCCCAGGATACGGTGGTCAGCTTATTGACAAGCTTGACTGCGACGGTAATATAGCTCACCCGGAACAGGCACCAGCAGGCCAGCATGGTGTACATGGGCACCGTGGCTTTTCCCGCGCCTCGCAGGATGCCCGCGATGCAGTGAGAGAATGCCAGCAGACAGTAAAACAGGCAGATCGTCTGCATATGCTGCGTACCAAATGCGATCGCTTCCGGAGAGCTGCTGAAAAAGCTGATCAGCTGCGGCGCGAAAAGATAGGAAAGTACGCCGATCAGCTCGGCCATAATGCAGCTGCAGAGGATGCCGAAAACGACACCCTTTTTGACCCGCTCGTGGCGGTGGGCTCCCAGGTTCTGCCCCACAAAGGTGGAAAGGGCCTGGGTAAAGCAGGTGACGGGCAGAAACGCGAAGCCCTCCAGCTTGGAGTAAGAGCCGCAGCCTGCCATGGCGGCTTTGCCGAAGCTGTTGATGTTGGACTGGACGAACACATTGGCCAGAGCGATGACACTGTTCTGAACGCCGGAGGGAAGACCGTAGCGGACGATATCCACAAGACTTTTTTGGTCAAAGCGGATCTGCTTCAGTACTACCCGGTAGGGGGCATCGACCCGCACCAGATGGATGCAGCACAGCAGGGCGCTGATACCCTGGGCGATGGTCGTAGCCACAGCGGCGGCGCCTACACCAAGTCCAAGCACGGCTACAAACAGCATATCCAGCGCAATGTTTACCATGGTGGAGATCATGAGATAGTAAAGCGGGTGCTTGCTGTCGCCTACGGCATGAAGAATACCCACGAAAATGTTGTACATGACCGTAAAAACAGCGCCGCAGAAGTAATACCGGAAATAGCTGATGGACTGGGGGAGCACCTCCTCCGGTGTGCCCATCCACCGCAGGATCGTAGGCGTAAAGGCAACACCGGCGATGGTAAGCGCAATGCCGGTAACCAGACCGAAAGCGATGGCGGTGTGGATGGCCTTGCGCATGTCGGCATATTGCCGTGCGCCGAAGGTCCGGGCGATCACAACGCCGGCGCCCATAGCCACACCGTTGAAGAAGCTGACCATCAAAAAGATCAGACTACCGGAGGAGCTTACCGCCGCCAGAGCATCATCGCCGATGTAATTACCGACACACCAGGCATCAAAGGCATTATACAATTGCTGGAATACATTGCCCAGAAAGACCGGTAAGGCGAAAAGCAGCATGGCTTTCCAGATCGGGCCCTCGGTCAAAGTTAGACGTTGTTGATGCAAGGAATGACACCTTCCCGTAACATGATGTCTTTGACCCGCTTGCGCGGGCATGGAATGATCATACCACACCGGCATTTTGTTGTAAAGGTTTTCCGGGGGATATTTAACACCGCTGACACGAAGGCAACGGAATCCTTTTTCGAAAAATGTAAATACAGATCATAAGCCCGCCTTCTCTGTGGTTGGAGAAGGCGGGCTTGTTAGGTTTTTATCTGGGCTTGTAGTCCTTGCACATCCACCAATCGTCCTGGCGGTCATCCAGCCAGCACAGGGGAAGGGTCATGGGCAGCAGAGCGCAGCGGCCGTTGATATAGTTGACGCAGTTGCATACCTTTCGGCTGGCTACCTCCGCGGCAACCGCGGCACGGATGGCAGCCTCCTGCTGCCGGGCATTTTGCCGTTTCTGTTTCCAGCAATCCTCAATGAGCTTGAGGGAGGAACGGGCGATCTCCTCCATAGCGGAGTCCGCAATGCCCCGCCCCAAGGCATAATTTAAGTCATCATAGATCCAATGGTAGGAGCTGGGGTCGTTGTAGCCGGTAAGGTATGCCAGGGCATAGTAGAGCTTGCCTTCCTTGTAGTCGGCGATGGAGGCCAGTTCCAGACGGGCGGCGGCGCTGAGGGCGTTACCCTCCGCCAGCATGGTCGTCGCTTCCTCGTAGTCGGGGCGGATGTATTCCTCGATTTCAGGAGCCATCTCGGCGGCCTTTTCCTGACAGTAGCGGACGATCCGGGGGTCGGTATCGGACAGGACCGTTTCCTTCAGAAGGGCCAGCTGCTTGCACCGGGCTGTCATGCTGGGAGCGGATATCTTGAAGGCTTCCATGATCTCCAGCGCGGCCTTGGCATGAGCGTGGTCCTTTACGTGCTTCAGGAGTGCTTTGGCGTTTGCGTGATCGCCTTCGGCAAAGGCGTTGATGCCGGCGTCCAGATCCTGCGCGGCCTTTTCTTTCTTGACTGCCTCGGCCAGGGCGGCTTCTTCCTTCTTCAGCTTGCGCTCGAAGGCGTCCAGCTCACCGAAAAGATCTCCGTTGTAGATCCGGTGCTTGTACAGAAGGCGTACCGGCAGGCTGACGATGGATTGCAGCAGCCACATCGCAAACCACAGAAACACCAGGCAGAAGGCCAAGCCTACGGCGGTCATGACGAAGTCCTCCTGGCCCCGATACTTCAGAAGCATGAGGACCATCATGGCAGCCATTGCCACCAGATAGACGATACGCAGGATCGGGTTGATCTTGCGGTGGTTGGAGACCAGCTTGCGGGAATCGCTGAGCGCAGCCTTCAGCTGGCCCACCTGCATGGAGCTAATCTCTCCGGAAGCGGGCGCGGGGATGGAGGAAGGGATGAGCGCCGCGATGATCGCTGCGGGGACAGCCGCCAGGAAGGGCAGCACAAAGGGCGCGGCGGCAGTGAGGATGATCTGCTGCAGGGAGCTTCCTTCTGCTGTACGGAACAGGCCGGTCCAGCCCTCCCACAGGGGCAGCAGGAAGCTCAGCGGTGCCAAAAGTGCCCGGTCATCATCACCGCCAAAGGAGTAGAGGACTCCGTAGCAGTAGAGGATCGCAAGAAGGGCGAAGACAATGGAGGCAACTGTGTGGACGGCGGTGCATACCCGTGCGTTCCGTGCGTAGCGGCGCTGAACGGTATGCACTGTGGAGATCGCCTGGGGATAGTTTTCCGGGGTGACGGTGCCGAATTTTTGTGCCATGAGAGATTCCTCCTCACGAAATAATCAGTGGGTGCAGAAGCTGGATAAACCTATTATATTTGCTATAATAAGATATTACAATAGAGAAAAGGAAAGTTTCTTTGGATTTTCAACAAATTTTTCCTTTTATTTTTGGCGGTATTTTGGGACAGGTGTGATTGTCACGGCGTGTGATTTGTGATATAATGTGACCATCAAAGTTCTGTCTTCTTTTGGAGGGCAGAGGAATTTATGATTTTGGAGGAATACATATGCCAATGCAAATGGGCTTCCGCTGGTATGGCGAAGGCAACGATAAGATCACTCTGGCAGATATCAAGCAGATCCCCGGTGTGACCAGTATCGTTTGGGCACTGCACCACAAGCTGCCCGGCGAGATTTGGGAGGAAGCGGAGATCGCTGAGGTCATGGAGCAGCTCCATGCTTACGGCTTCAACGGCGATGTTGTGGAATCTGTTAATGTCCACGACGATATCAAGATCGGCAAGCCGACCCGTGACGCTCTTATTGAGAACTACAAGCAGTGCATCCGCAATCTTTCCAAGTTTGGCGTGAAGGTCATCTGCTACAACTTCATGCCCATCTTCGACTGGACCCGCTCCAATCTGTTCCATCCTGTGGGCGACGGCTCCACTGCCCTGTTCTATGAAAAGGGCATGATCCAGGATGACTACAATGCTATGGCTAAGTATATTCTGGATTTCACTGAGAAGTACAATATGTCCTTCCCCGGCTGGGAGCCTGAGCGTATGGCCAAGCTGGATCAGCTGTTTAAGGACTATGCGGATGTGGACCACGAAAAGCTGTGGGCCAATCTGAAGTACTTCCTGGAAGCTCTGATGCCCACCTGCGAGGAGTGCGGCATGAAGATGGCCATCCACATGGACGATCCCCCATGGGATATCTTCGGCCTGCCCCGTCTGCTGATCAACGAGGAGAATATCGACCGCTTCCTGAAGATGGTGGATCATCCCTGCAACTGCCTGACTCTTTGCTCCGGCTCTTTGAATGCGGATCCCCGCAACAATGTTGCCAATGTGGTCCGCAAGCACTGCGACCGGATCGCTTTTGCCCACATCCGCAATGTTAAGCACTTCGAAAACGGTGACTTCTCCGAGGCTTCCCACCGGGATTGCGACGGCGAGACCGGCATCCTGGAGATCCTGAAGGCTTACCACGACTGCGGCTACGAGGGCTACATCCGTCCCGACCACGGCCGTCACCTGTGGAACGAAGGCCCCGGCAATGTGCGCCCCGGCTACGGCCTGTACGATCGCGCTCTGGGCATCATGTACATGCTGGGCGTGTGGGATATGCTGGATAAGCTGGCCGGCACCAAGACCACTCTGTAATCTGTTCAAACCCAAGAGGAGTGGGGCAGCCCGCTCCTCTTCTTAAAATCCATTAAGGTGCTTTTCAACAGCATTCCGTAAGAGATTGGCTGTTTGTATAAATCCTTAAGGAAATGATAATTCGCTATTGCGCAAGTAATCCGAATCGTCTATAATATATCTATCAAAATGCTGTGGACCGCCCGAACGGTCTTCGTATTCACAACAAATTCACTGTAACTGAAAAAGGAGTAATTGCTACATGAAGCTTACTGACATTCTGAGCGATTCCTTCAATCCCCGGGAGTGGGAAGAGAAGGGCTATGAGTTGCCTAAGTATGACCTGAAGGCTGTTAAGGAAAAAACCTACCACGAGCCCACTTGGGTCCACTTCGGTGCCGGCAACATTTTCCGTGCTTTCACCGCTGCTGTTCTGAACGATGTTCTGAACAGCGGTAAGTATGACCGTGGCATTGTCGTAGCTGAGACCTTCGACTACGAGATTATCGACAAGGCATACGCTCCCTACGAGAACCTGTCCCTGCTGGTCAGCCTGAAGTCCACCGGCGACATCGAGAAGAAGGTGATTGGTTCCGTTGTTGAGAGCCTGAAGGCCGATTACCAGTTCGAAGAGCACTGGGCGCGTCTGGTCGAGATCTTCCGCAATCCTTCCCTGCAGATGATTTCCTTCACCATCACCGAGAAGGGCTATGGCGTTGCTCCCCATGATCTGGAGCGGGGCATGAAGCCTGTTCTGGCTATGGGTAAGGTTGCGGTTCTGCTTTACGAGCGTTATCAGGCTGGCAAGCTGCCTCTGACCATTCAGAGTATGGATAACTGCTCTCACAATGGCGACAAGGTTAAGGCTGGCGTCCTGACCTATGTCAACAAGTGGGTTGCTGATGGCCTGGTTCCTGCTGACTTCCTGGCTTATGTTCAGGATGAGACCAAGGTCACCTTCCCCTGGGCTATGATCGACAAGATCACCCCCCGTCCCCACAGCCTGGTTCAGGAAATGCTGGCTGCTGACGGCTTCGAGGACAACTACACCATCGAGACCGAGCGCCACAGCTTTACTGCTCCCTTTGTCAACGCTGAAGAGACCCAGTACCTGGTTATTGAGGATCACTACACCAACGGTCGTCCTCCTCTGGATCTGGGCGGCGTTCTGTACACCGAGCGTGAGACCGTCGATAAGGTCGAGACCATGAAGGTCACCACCTGCCTGAACCCCCTGCACACTGCTATGTCCATCTACGGCTGCATGCTGGGCTATGACCTGATCTCCGCAGAAATGAAGGACGAGGATATCCGCAGCTTCATCCAGAAGATCGGCTACATTGAGGCTATGCCTGTTGTTACCGATCCCGGCGTTCTGAACCCCTATGAGTTCATCGGTGCTGTTCTGAATCGCCGTCTGCCCAACCCCTTCATGCCCGACGCTCCCCAGCGTATCGCTATGGATACCTCCCAGAAGCTGCCCATCCGTTTCGGTGAGACGCTGAAGAAGTACCATGAGCGTGGCCTGGATAAGGACAACCTGGTCCTGATTCCCCTGGTACTGGCTGGCTACGCCCGTTACCTGCGCGGCATCGACGATGCGGGCAACGCATTTGCTCCTTCTCCCGATCCTCTGCTGGCTGAACTGCAGCCCATCGTGGCAGGTCTGGAAGTCAAGGAAGGTGAGCAGGACTTCAGCTGCCTGAAGGCTCTGTACGCCCGTACCGATGTGTTCGGTGTTGATGTCTACGAACTGGGCCTGGGTGAGAAGATCGAGGGTATGGTCGCTGAGCTGTATGCCGGTCCCGGCGCAGTCCGCAAGACCCTGCACAAGTACGTTTCCGCCCGCTGATATCCGCATAAAAAGAAGACGCCTGGATTGGTTTCCAGGCGTCTTTTTTGTTACAGATATTGCCGGAAGAAGTCGCACTGCTCGTCGTTGCAGCGGATGGCTTCGGGTTTGAGGATATTCACATGGAATACATGGCCGATGGATGCGTCCTCCTCGCTGCCGTAGCATACCATCCGGGCAGGCACGCCCAAAGAGCGCAGGTGATCATACATGGGTTGGGCCGCACCACGGAGGAAATCGTGGCAGGCAGTGGTGATGTGAGCCGGGGGATAGTCGGGGGTGATGGCGCCCATCACCTGCAGCCGGGGATCGTCATTGGAGATCTTTCTTCCCAGATAGTCCAGCTCCAGCCCCTGGCGCTTGGTGGAGGCCACATCGGCCATGTCATACAATCCGCAGTTGAGACCCACCGCCCGCAGCTGAATGCCGGGATCGGGGCGGCGCAGGCCGAACAGGGCCATATATTCAGGATTCGTGAGCATGGCGGCATACTGGCTTGCCAGCTGACCGCCGGCGGAATCGCCCACCATAAACAGCCGGGTGATATCCGCGTGATAGTAGCGGCTGTTTTCCTGCAGCCACAGCAGTGCCTGATTGATATCCTCCAGCGGTGTGGGGAATTTCCACCGGGGTGCCAGGCGGTAGTTGATGTTCACCACGGTAAAGCCCCGGCGGGCAAGATCCATGCAGTAGCGCTTGTAGATCTCCTTGGTGCCGTAGACGAAGCCGCCGCCGTGGATGTTGAGGATCACCGGGCAGCAATCGCATCCTTCCGGGTGGTAAATGTCTAATAGATTCCATTTCCCGTAAGGGCCGTAGGAAATGTCGCAGGTCTGATGAACGCCCTGGGGCAGGGGGATCTGGCTGTCCCGCTTGCGGTCGCTTTTGGCAGCGCCCCGGCAGAACAGGAAGCTTTGGATAGACATGGGATTACCTCCTTTGTTACATGGAAAGCAGAAGCTGTGTCAGCGCCTGCCAATCGTCACCTTCGTACTCAAAATGCCGGGTGCCGGCAGGGGCGGCAGCGGGGTGCAGCTGCGGATCTGCCGGAGCCTGGTCGCCGGGGGTCAGCCCGGTGTGCATATACAGCGTGTCCAGACCGGCAGCCTTTGCGCCGCCGATGTCCGTGTGCCGGTCGTTGCCGATCATGAGGCATTTGCCGGGATCCAGGTTTTGCTCCCGGAGCAGTGCCTGGAAAAACCGCGGATCCGGCTTGCGGCAGCGGTAGTCGGAAGAGATATAGATGCCGTCAAACTGTTCCCCAAGACCCAGATGCCGCAGCTCAAAGGCGGTGAAGACCCGCTGGGCATTGCTCAGCAGCCAAAGGCGGCAGCCGGCTTGGCGTAAGGCGGCCAGGCTTTCGGTCACATAGGGATATAGCCGAAGATACTCTGTGGAGCTGATGCGGAACAGCTGAGCCGCCTGGATGCCGAGAGCGTCGGCATTTTCTTCGATGCCCCGACCCCGGAAAAGCTGCGCCATGATCTGCTCGCAGGGGATATCGGGGAAGCATTCGTAGCTCTGGCCCTCCGTGGCCTCCTGCCGGCGCAGGGCTTCCCGGAAGGCTGACTTCAGCGCCTGGGGTGTAAAATGCGCCCCGTAATAGCCGAAAAACAGGGCGGTCTTCTCCCAAACCAGGTCATTTTCCTCTGTGTGGATATCCACAAGTGTGCCGTACAGGTCAAATATCAGATCCGTGTATTCCATAGCCGATCCCTCCCGAATATGATTGTACAATATCCACAGCTGAATTGCAACGCAAAACAGCCCCGGAAAACTCCGGGGCTGCGGCATATTTACTTGATCAGATCGCCCACACCGTTGACGATATACTTGGGACGGTAGGGGAAATTATCCACATCCGCCATGGTAGTCACACCGGAAAGCACCAGTACCGTGTCGATGTTGGACTCGATGCCGGCGATGATGTCCGTATCCATCCGGTCGCCGATGAAGGCGATGTCTTCACTGTGGCAGTTGAGCTTTTTCAGCCCGTGGCGAAGCATCAGCGGGTTGGGCTTGCCTACAAAGTAGGCCTTTTTGCCGGTGGCGATCTCGATGGGCGCGATCAGCGCGCCGGTGGCGGGCATGATGCCTCGCTCCGTGGGGCCGGTGATGTCCGGGTTGGTGCCGATGAGCTTGGCGCCCTTCAGCACCAGGTCAATGGCCTTTTCGATCTTCTCGAAGCTGTAGGTGCGGGTCTCACCCACGATCACATAGTCGGGATTCACATCGTTCATGTAGATGCAGTGGTCATACAGTGCCTTGGTCAGCGCTGCCTCGCCGATGACATAAGCGGTGCAGTTGGGCTTCTGGCTGTGGAGGAATTCCGCGGTAGCCATGGCGCTGGTATAGAAATGGTCGGGGCTGACCTGCAGACCCATACGCTCCAGCTTCATGCTCAGCTCATGGGGCGTGCGCTCGGCGCTGTTGGTCAGAAACACGAATTTCTTGTCATTTTCCATCATCCAGCGGATGAAATCTGCCACGCCGTCCAGAATACGGCTGCCGTGATAGATCACGCCGTCCATATCACAGATAAAGCCCAGCTTATTCTTGATTTGCTCCATAGCTCCGATCTCCTGTCGTAGTTTGATTTTCCCTATTTTACCATAGATCCCCGAGGAATGCAAGGGCGCAAAGTTTATAGGTAAAATCGTAGGGGCGAGCAATGCTCGCCCCTACCATGATATTGACAGGTGCATAATTCAAGGGAGTGCTGCGGCATTTTGCAGCACTCCCGGTATACTTTATGCAAAGTCGATCAGCGCGAATTCCAGACCCTTTTCCCGGACCAGGTCGATAAACTGGCTCATGATCGCGGCGTTGGTGGTGGAGACGGTGTGCAGGTAGAAGATGGCGCCGCTGTGGATGGCATCGGTCATCTTGGCCATTGCTTCTTCCTCGGTAGGCTGATTCTCTCTGTCCCAATCCCGGTAGGCGAAGCTGTACTGCACCGTGGTGTAGCCCAAACTCTGGGCTACCGCCAGCAGCCGCTCATTGTAAGTGCCGCTGGGCGGACGGAAATACTTCATCTCGTAGCCGTAGGTGTCCCGCACATAGTTATGGACGGTCATGATCTCCGATACCATGGAATCGATGGAGATGGTACCCATATCCGGGTGATTGGTGGCATGGTTGGCAAGGATGTGGCCCTCGTCGATGATCCGGCGGATCAGCGTGGGGTTGGACTTGGCATAGTGGCGGTTTACGAAGAATACTGCCTTTACATCCTTTTCCTTCAAAATGTCCAAAATGGTGCCGGTGAGATTCAGATACTCATAGCCCATGGTAAAGGTCAGGTAGAACTTGCCGTTATCCGGGGCGATAAAGTGGGCATCGTACTTGCCGTACTTATTTTGCAGATTGAGGGAAGTGGAATGGCGGGTGTTGTTGATAGTAGTGCCGAAGCTGCAGGCATAGCGCTTGCCGCTGAGGGAGTCAAGGAAACCGCGGTTGTAGAGGGTGCCGATCATTTCGTTAGGGTCGAAGGTAGGCGCAGGCTCCGTAGGCGGCTGGGTCGGAGGCTCCGTGGGCGGCTCCGTAGGAGGTTCGGTAGAAGGCTCCGTAGATTCCTCGGTAGGTTCGGTAGATTCTTCTGTAGGCTCCGTGGATTCCTCGGTGGGCTCGGTGGATTCCTGCGTAGGCTCCGTGCTTTCTATGGTGGGGACGGAAAAATCGTCAGGCTCTGTCTGGAAAGGTAAGAATAATTCCGGCGGCAGGAATACGCAGCCTGCAAGCTGCAGGAGCAGTACCGCGCACAGGAAAAGGGTAAGTATGCGTTTTTCCATAGATTCACCTCCAATGATCCTCCATTATATACCGTTTCGTGGGAAAATGCAACAGCAGGTTGTCGACGCGGTTGACGGCGCCGGGAAAATACCGTAAAATGGGCATATCAAATGCAAAGGAGCAACGGTTATGAAGTACGGATTTATCGGCTGCGGCAATATGGGCGGCGCTATTGCCCGTGCCTTGAGCAAGTCCACGAAGCAGATCCTGGTTTCCGACCGCAGCGGCAAGGCTGCAGAGCTTGCCCGGGAGCTGGGCATTGACTATGGAGATAATGTGACCATCGCACAAACCTGCGATGTGATCTTCCTGGGGGTCAAGCCCTATATGATGCAGGAGGTACTGCTGCCCCTTCAGCATGCCCTGGCCGAGAGAAAGCCGATGCTGGTGACCATGGCGGCGGGTCTGACCGTGGAGCAGATCGTTCAGCTTGCCGGCACAGAGCTTCCGGTGATCCGCATCATGCCCAATACCCCCACAGCCATCGGCATGGGTGTGATCCAGTACTGTCATAATGCGCTGGTTACCCAAGCGCAGCTGGCGGCTTGGCTGCGGGATATGGCGCCCTGCGGTATGCTGGACGCGCTGGAGGAGCGGCTGATCGATGCGGCCAGCGCCCTTTCCGGCAGCGGTCCTGCGTATATGTATGTGTTTTTGGAGGCGTTGGCAGATGGGGCGGTGGCTTGCGGCATTCCCCGGAGCAAGGCCATGGAGTACGCGGCTATGACCATGGCCGGCGCTGCGCAGATGTGCCTGCAGACTCATACCCACCCCGGCGCGCTGAAGGATGCGGTGTGCTCTCCCGGCGGCAGTACCATCGCCGGTATCCGGGCGCTGGAGCAGCATGGCTTCCGTGGCGCAGCCATGGATTGTGTCATCGCCACCTGCGCCCGCAACCGGGAGTTGGGGAAGGCATAGTTAGATCCTATAAATATTTTGGCAGCCTCGGTTTTCCGGGGCTGCTATCTTTTTGGGCGTATATGGACGGGCTGTGGCGAATAGGGTAGAGTGGAGGTGAAGCGAATGCTTGCAGCGGTTTGGCTCATGCTCAGCAGCCTGTTGTACTCCCTGCAGCTGTCCACGGGAAGCTTTCCACGCCCGCTGACACTGCAGGAGGAGCAGTACTATCTGAAGCTTTCCGCCCAGGGGGATATCGAAGCCCGGAATATACTTATCGAGCGCAACCTGCGCCTGGTGGCGCACATTATGAAGAAGTATTGATGCGCGAGCAAAGATTTTCTGGTCCATGGCTGGAAGTCTGGACTTTAACTATTTTGGCACAAAAAGCTGCATTTTGTGGAACGGAATGTTCGTGGTAAAATGATACAAAAACGCACAATGTAACAAAGTTCTAAAAAATAAAAGTTTATTACATTGATGTAACAAACTTGACTGATAGAAAATGGCGTGATATAATACCAACAGAAAGGCGGTGCGAGCCATGGTAAACACTAATTTGAAGAAGCGCGAGCTGTATTTGCAGCAGTTAAAGGCGTTCCAGGATACGGAAATGATCAAGGTCATCACGGGCATTCGGCGCTGCGGAAAGTCCAGCCTAATGAAACTAATGGCGGACGAGCTTCGCCATAGCG